>VBOO01000282.1 GCA_005877505.1 Nitrospirota bacterium | reverse complement strand
CGGGCAGTGTTGCGCGCTGACCTTGATCTTGATCGTGCGGCGGGCGGAAAACCAGTCGCGCCAGGGTAGGTCATAGGCCGCCTGATACACGTCCTGCTCGGTCCGGTAGCGGCCGTGACAGACGCGCCAGAGGACCCGGCTGGCGACTCGGCTTTCCAGATTGACCCGATAGCAGAGGCTGAAGGGACCGGCAAACCCGACGCCGCCGCAGGTCGTTGTGACATCTCGCGCGCCCAACTCCTCCAACTCGGCGACGAGCACGCCCTCCAGCCCGCGCGGGCACGGCGCGAAAAAGGTATGGCGCGTGTCGGCGGATCCTGTCACTAGGTATTCACTTATGCCATAATCCGGTCGTCAGGTTCTACGAGGCCTCGTCCATGAACTTCTGCAGCAATTGCGGGTCGCCGGTCTCGCGGAAAGTTCCGCCCGGCGACAACCTGCCCCGCTTCGTGTGCGACGCCTGCCAGGCCATCCATTATGAAAACCCCAAGATCGTAGCCGGGTGCATCCCCGAGTGGGAGGGCCAGATTCTCCTCTGCCGGCGGGCCATCGAGCCGAAATACGGCCTGTGGACGGTGCCCGCCGGGTTCATGGAGCAAGGCGAAACCGCCGAGCAGGCCGCCGCCAGAGAGGCGCTGGAGGAAGCCAAGGCGGACGTGGAAATCACCTCCCTCTATGCCGTCTTTAGCATCCCGCACATCAGCCAGGTCTACATGATCTTCCGCGGCAGGATGCGCACCTCTTCCTTCGGCCCCAGCGCCGAAAGCCTGGAGGTCCAGCTCTTCAAGCACGCGGACATCCCCTGGGACTCGTTGGCCTTCCCAGTCATTCACGAAACCCTGCAACGATACGTCCAGGACTGGGATCGGGGCAGTGTCCAGGTCCATATGGGGATCGTGCCGCCGAAGCGTAAATGAAATGAGCAATCCGGGCAAGGAAGGTTTTTTCGCTGTAGGCGACTTGAACGGTTTATAATAGGGCGCTCGCTCCGGCAGGAGTACAGCTCCCGAATGGAAAGGAGGCCCGGTGATGCTCCTAGAAGCCATGTTCGTGGCCTGGTTGTCCGCCCAGATGGACTCCCGGGACTGTTTCATCTTTGGAGAAGTCTCTGCCACCGAGGAGCAGGTCTTTGACCTCCAGGCGACCGGCTGCCCGATCAAGATTGAACGCAAGGGCAAGCTCATCAAGCTGACGTCGCCGAAGTACATCGTTGAAATCGCCATCCCCGAGGCAGCCGGCACCCAGAAGTTCCTGTACCAGTGGGGACAATCCGAGGCGACGATCGGCGGTCAAACCGTCCAGATCTCCTTCCGTGAGGCGGGAGGAGGGTGAGGGAGCATCGTGAGACGGCGTAACGGTTTCGCGTGGGCTTGGGGGCTGTATCTCATCTTCTGCTTCATTGCCGGCTGCAATTCCGGCTACTCATAAGAACGCCGGCGCGACGGCCATCACGGTGGCGCCTGAGAAGTTCGCCACCGGTCTCGCCGTGTGCCCTCCCCTGTTTCGTGAAGATCGCCACCTTCAACGTCAACTCCATCCGCAGGCGCCTCCCGCTCGTGCTCGACTGGCTGCAGCGCCACCAGCCGGATGTGCTGTGCCTGCAGGAGACCAAGGTGCAGGACTCGGACTTTCCTTCGCTGGCGCTCGCCTCAACCGGCTACCACGTCACGTTCCGCGGCGTGAAGTCCTACAGCGGCGTCGCCGTGCTGAGCCGCACCGAGCCGGAAGGCGTCTCGTACGGGCTGGACGTTGGCGGCAGCCCCGATGAGGAGCGTCTCATCCGGATCGTCATCCAAGGGATTCCAATCATCAACACCTACGTCCCCCAGGGCTTCGAGCTGGATTCGCCGAAGTACGCCTACAAGCTGAAGTGGTTCAAGCGGTTGCGCACGTACTTCCAGAAGCATCTCTCGCCAAACAAGCCGGCGATCTGGTGCGGGGACATGAACGTGGCGCCGACGCCGATCGACGTGCACAGCCCGGAGAAACACCTCAAGCACGTCTGCTATCACGAAGACGCGCGAAAGGCCTACCACGAGGCGGTGTCCTGGGGATTCGTGGACGTCTTCCGCAAGCTCTATCCCGACCGCCAGCAATACACCTTCTGGGACTACCGCAAGCCGAGCTCGCTGGACGCCAACAAAGGCTGGCGCATCGACCACATCCTGGCGACTGTGCCCCTCGCCGAGCACTGCACGAAGTGCGACGTGGATGTCGAACCGCGGCGGGATCCGACCGCGTCCGACCACACCTTCTTGTGGGCGGAATTCGAAATTTCCATGGCTTGACATTCAGCGCTTGCATCTATCGGAGCACTATGGTAGCGTGGGGGTGCGCTTCATCGGCGAAGGGGGTCTGGCGATGGAGCGCAGAAAAAGAAGGACCCCAACGCGAGTGTGCCTTGCAGTAGGAATTTGGGCGCGACTTCAGTACTCTGCCAGCCCGTCTCGTTCCTTACTCCCAAGACCGCATCGCATCAGTAAAGGAGGTACCCAATGGGTACGAAGTTGTATGTGGGCGGCCTGCCCTATTCATCCACCGAGCAACAGCTTCAGGAGCTGTTCTCACAGCACGGGTCGGTGACGTCGGCCAAGATCATCACCGACAAGTACACCGG
>VBOO01000281.1 GCA_005877505.1 Nitrospirota bacterium | reverse complement strand
CGCCTGCGTCACCTCGTGAACGAAGGTCTCCCGCTGCATCCGGTACTCGATGAGGTCTTTAATCGTCACCAGTCTGAGGTGATGTCGCTTGGCGATCTCGTGAAGCTGCGGCACCCGGGCCATGGTCCCGTCGTCGTTCATGATTTCGCACAGGACGCCGGCCGGGTAGAGTCCGGCCAGGCGCGCCAAGTCCACCGAGCCTTCGGTCTGGCCGGCCCGTTTGAGCACGCCGCCCTTGTCGGCTCGTAGTGGAAAGACATGGCCCGGACGGGCTAGATCAGACGGCTTGGTCTTGGCGTCGATCGCCGTCAGGATGGTCGTGGCCCGGTCTTTGGCGGAGATGCCGGTCGTGATCCCCCGGCGGGCGTCAATCGAGATCGTGAAGGCGGTGCCGAACGGCGCCGTGTTCTCGGCGACCATCGGCGGCAACTGGAGCTCCTCTACCCGCTCGGGCGTCAGGGCCAGGCAGATCAAGCCTCGCCCGTGCATCGCCATGAAGTTGACGGTCTCGGGCGTGACCTGCTCGGCCGCCATGACCAAGTCGCCTTCATTCTCGCGGTCTTCGTCATCCACCAGGATGACCATGCGGCCGTTTCTGATGTCCGCGATGGCGCTATCGATGGAGTCAAATTTCATGCGGTGTTCCTTGGAAATGCTTTATCTACTATAGAGATACGAACGGTCAGTGTCAAATGCGGGGAACCATGTTCTGGAGACCAGGCCGCCAGCACATCACGACCGCTGGCATGATCAGTACGCACACTGCGGCGAAGATGGCGAAGCCTGTCGCGTAGGTACCGCTGAGGTCTTTGAAGAGGCCGAGCGCCGAAGGTAAAAGAAATCCTCCAATGCCTCCGGCCGCTCCGACGAGCCCTGAGATGGTTCCGATCTCTCGGCTGAAGCGTTGGGGCACAACCTGAAAGATCACGCCATTTCCCATTCCCAGGCAGAGCATCGCCAGAAACAGCGACGTGAGGGCTGCGGGGAACGGAACTAACAAGGAGGCCACTCCCGTCAAGACCGCGATCGCCGGATACAGCAGAGCGAGCACCCGGAGTCCCCCGTGCCGGTCGGCCATGAAGCCTCCCACCGGGCGGGAGAAACTTCCGGCCAGCGCGCAGGCCGCCGCGGCCCAGCCGGCCTCTACCCGGGACAATCCGTATTGGTCGAAGAAAAAAATGCTCAGATAGCTGCTGAGGCCCACGAATCCTCCGAAGGTAATCGCGTATAGCGCGCAGAACCAGTAGGCATCCGGCTCCCTGAGCAGGACACTGAACTCTCGGGGGTGTGCGGAGCCGTCCGTCGGCTCGTGGTCCCGTGCCAGCAGCCAATACACTCCGGCGATGACGAAGACGACAGGAGTCAGAAGGCCGAAGACGCCATGCCATCCCAGCTTCACAGCAAGCAAAGGTGCCAGCGCAATGCTGACGATCGCGCCGCTGTTCCCCGATCCGGCCACGCCCATGGCCAGACCCTGGTGAGCGAGTGGGTAGGCGCGACTGGCAAGGGGCAGCGAGACGGCGAAGCTGGCGCCCGCGACGCCCAGCAACAGCCCGACACCGATCATTTGCGAGAGACTCTCCCCCGCCAGCCACGCCCAGACCAACGGAATCGCAGCCAGCAGCATGCTGGCGAGCCCGATCCGTCGTGGTCCGTACCGGTCCGTCAGGACTCCGATTCCGATCCGAAAGAGCGATCCTCCGAGCAGAGGGACCGCCACGAGAAAGCCCTTTTGAGTGGCGGTCAGCCCGAAGTCCGCGGCGATGAAGATCCCCAGGGCTCCCACGAGGACCCAGGTCATGAAGCTGACTTCAAAATGGAGCCAGGCGGCCAGGAGTGAGGGCCAGTGGCCGCTACGAAGCGCGTAGAGGATAGGCACGGAGCAGATTATAGCAGGAAGATGCGCAAGTTATGGGCCTCATTCCTTTGGCCTCCACAGAAGGGTTCCGCTATAATAGGCTATTGCGATGGAACCCTCAGACTCCATGGATGAGACACACAACGAGACCGCGGAAGCCGAGGACGTTGAAGAGGCCGAACTCCTCGAAGCGGGAGCCTTACTCGACCAGGAGATTCCTGCGGCGCAGTTTGAAGTCCCCCTCTCCATCCAGCCTGGGGACAAGACGGACGGCTCGCAGGACACCGTGCCGGTCCCCTATGACCCGTTGCAGCGCTATCTCGCCGAGGTCCGCAAATACCCGTTCCTGTCCAAGGAAGAGGAGTTGCAGCTCTTCCACGAGTATCGCACGACGGGCAACCGCGAGGCGGCGGTCAAGCTGATCCTCTCCAACCTGCGCGTCTCCGTGTCCATCGCAGCGGAGTACCTGCGCTCCGGAGCCGATTACATGGATCTGATCCAAGAAGGCAACGTGGGGCTCATGCAGGCCATCCGGAAATTCGATCCGACGAAGGGTGTCCGGTTCCACTCCTACGCGGCCTGGTGGGTGCGGGCGTATGTCCTGCGGTATCTCCTGAACACCTACCGGCTGGTGAAGATCGGGACCACGCAGGACCAGCGCAAGCTCTTCTACAATCTGAACAAAGAGAAGCGCAAGCTGGAGCGCGAGGGCTTCGTGCCGGACACCAAGCTCCTCGCTGACCGTCTGGACGTTCGTGAGCGCGACGTCGTCGAGATGAGTCAGCGTCTGGGGAGCTGGGACATTTCCCTGGACGCGCCCATCGGCCCTGACCAGGAAGGCACCTTGATGGAGATCCTTCCAGCCCAGGACGCGCCGGCGGACGAGGCCCTAGCCGATGAGGAACTCAGAAAGCTCTTCCGGCGGAAGCTCGCGGAGTTCGCCGCCACGCTTGATGACCGGTACGCGGACATCCTGCGCAACCGGATCCTCTCGGAGACGCCGATGACGCTCGACGAGATCGGCAAGAAATACAACATCTCACGGGAGCGCGCCCGCCAGTTGGAGGAAAAGCTCATCAAGTGGCTGCGAGAGTACATGAAGAGGGAGGTCAAAGACTTCGAGTTGCTCAAACCGTGATGGCCCTCTTCCGATACCTGTACCTGTTGAGTCTCGTCCTCTGGATCGGCGGGATTGTCTTCTTCTCCTTCCTCGCCTCCCCGTCCATCTTCAAGGTCCTCCCGCGCGAGCAGGCAGGCCAGGTCGTGGGCGACATCTTCCCGAAATACCATCTCCTGGGTTACGTCGCCTGCGCCATCGCCCTGGGCTCGCTCGTCGGGCTGCGCCAGTTCGGGGTCGCCCAGTCGGTCCGCACCGCCATGATCTTCCTTGCACTGATGGGGGGCGTTCAAATCACGATGGGGGCCGTCGTCGGCCCGATGGTCGTCGAAGCCCGGGATGCGGTGAAGGCCGCCCCGCCCGGTCCCGAGAAGGACCGCCTGGAAAAGAGGTTCCGCAGCCTCCACGGTGTGTCCATGCTGCTGAACCTGGCGTTGCTGATGCTTGGGCTCGTGCTGCTCTACCGGATCTCCGTTCGCTTACAGTTGTGACGGATCTCGCCATCGAATGCGTCGGGTAGTCACGAACGGGAGGCGTCGGCTCGCCGACCTGGCATCGTCCCGATCAACACGCCGGCCGTAATCAGACCGCTGCCCACCCATCCCATAGTATCCAAGCGCTCGCCCAGGACCAGCCAGGCGAACCATGCGGCCAATGCCGGCTCGAGCGCGAAGATCAAGGCCACCCGCTGGGCGGGCACGACCCTCTGCGCCCACACTTGAACGCAAAACGCCAGTGCCGTGGCCAGCACGCCCGTGATCACGAGCGCCCAGACCAGTGTCGGCGTCACGGCGACCGTCCACGGCCGATAGCCCTCCATGAGAGCCGGCCCGACCAATG
>VBOO01000280.1 GCA_005877505.1 Nitrospirota bacterium | reverse complement strand
GCGGTCGCAGCAGGCGGTTCAGCACGGCGATCTTCGGGCGGAGTTTTTGCAGTGTGCGCTCTCGCGCGAAGATATTGAGGTTGGCAAGCGCCACGGCGCAGGCCAGGGGGTTGCCCGTATAGCTATGTCCGTGAAAGAAGGTCTTGAACTCCTCGTAGCGACCGAGGAACGCCCGGTACATGCCCTCGGTCGTCAAGGTGGCGGCGAGCGGAAGATAGCCGCCGGTCAACCCCTTGCTGATCGCCATGAGATCGGGCCTGACACCCTCGTGCTCGCAGGCGAACATCCGGCCCGTGCGGCCAAAGCCGGTGGCCACCTCGTCGGCGATCAGCAGCACGTGGTAGCGCGTGCACAAGCGGCGGAGCGTGCTTAGGTAGCCCGGCGGCATCGTGATCATGCCCCCGGCCGCCAGCAGCATCGGCTCCACGATGAGCGCGGCGATGTCCTGATGGTGCCGTGTGAGCACGTCCCTCACCGCATCGACACAGGCCACCCGGCATTGCGGGTAGGTGAGGTCCAGCGGGCAGCGGTAGCAGTAGGGCGCGTGCGCCTCGTAGGCCGGAAAGAGAAGCGGCGCGAACCGCTCATGAAAGAGCGGGATGCCGCCCACGCTGACGGCCCCCAGGGTGTCGCCGTGGTAGGCCAGTCCCAGGTGCAGGAAGCTCTTCTTAGACCGGAACGCGCCGCCCCGTAACTGCCAGTACTGATAGGCCATCTTCAGGGCCACTTCCACCGCCGTGGAGCCGTCGTCCGAATAGAAGACCCGCGTGAGCCCGCGCGGCGCGAGGGTCACCAGCCGGCGCGCCAACTCGATGGAGGGGACGTTGGCCAACCCCAGCAGCGTGGAGTGGGCGATCTTCTTCAGTTGCGCGATGAGCGCCCGGTCCAGCTCCCGCTTGCGATGGCCGTGGAGATTGACCCAGAGCGAGGAGACTCCGTCCACGTAGCGGCGCCCGTCGGTGTCTTCCAGATAGACGCCACGGCCCCGTTCGATGACGAGGGGCGGCTCTTGCTCCCACTCACGCTGCTGAGTGAAGGGATGCCAGAGGCAGCGGCGATCCTCCGCCTGAAGCCTCGCGGTGCGGGTCGGGGAAGTCATGCAGAGGGGCCATTATAGGGAGGGGAATCATCTTTGACAGTGCGGGTCGGGGAAGTCATGCAGAGGGGCCATTATAGGGAGGGGAATCATCTTTGACAATCTGCGGGAAAATTATTTATAATCAGCGAGCTTGTGAGTTCAAAAGGACCCCCATTTTGCAGGCACTGATCCGGAACTTTTCTATTATCGCTCACATAGACCATGGGAAGTCGACACTCGCGGATCGGTTGCTCGAATTCACCGGTGCCATCAGCGCCCGGGAATCGCGCGAGCAGATCCTGGACGCGATGGACCTGGAGCGTGAGCGGGGCATCACCATCAAGGCCCACACGGTCACCATCCGGTACAAGGCCGATGATGGGAACGAGTATCTCCTGAACCTCATCGACACGCCGGGCCACGTGGACTTCACCTATGAGGTGTCGCGGAGCCTGGCCGCCTGCGAGGGCGCGTTGCTCTTGGTGGATGCCTCTCAAGGGGTCGAGGCGCAGACGATCGCCAATGCCCACCTGGCGGTCGAGAACCACCTCACCGTCATCCCAGTCATCAACAAGGTGGACCTGGCCAGCGCCGATATCGACGGGACCAAGCGGCAGATCGAGGAAGTGCTGGGGCTCGATGCGCATGGCGCGGTCCTGACGAGCGCCAAAGCCGGGGTCGGCACCAAGGACGTGCTGGACGCGATCGTGAACCGTATCCCGCCGCCGTCGGGCGATCCGGACAGACCGCTCAAGGCGCTCGTGTTCGATTCCTGGTTCGACAACTACCAAGGCGTGACGGTCCTGGCGCGCGTGGGCGACGGCGCTATCGAGCCGGCCATGCAGGTCTGTATGATGGGGAGCGGCAAGGTGTTCGAGATCCAGGAGGTCGGGACCTTCACCCCGAAACGGGTCAAGGCGGAGCGGCTGGCCACCGGCGAGGTCGGCTACGTGGTGGCCGGCATCAAGCGCGTCGGAGACACGCGCATCGGCGACACCATCACGGCGGCCGACAGACCGACGGCCACGCCCTATCCCGGATACAAAGAAGCCAAGCCAATGGTCTTCTGCGGGCTGTATCCCACAGACAGCGATCTCTTTGAGACCCTGCGGGACGCGCTCGAGAAGCTTCGGCTGAATGACGCCAGTTTTGTGTACGAGCCTGAAACGTCGCTGGCGCTCGGCTTCGGCTTCCGCTGCGGGTTCCTGGGGCTGCTCCATATGGAGATCATCCAGGAACGGCTGGAACGGGAGTACGGGCTGGAGCTCATCAGCACGATACCCACCGTCGTCTATCGTGTGACGACGACCAAGGGCGAGGTCCTCTCCATCGACAATCCGACCAAGTTGCCGGAGCCGAACCACATTGAGCTGTTCGAGGAACCGTTCATCAAGGCCACGGTCATCACGCCCGAAGCGTACGTGGGGAACCTCTTAGCCCTGTGCCAGGAGCGGCGGGGCACGCAGAAGGGCCTGACCTACCTGAACCCCACACGGGTCATGATGACGTATGAAATGCCGCTGAACGAAATCGTGCTAGACTTCTACGATCGCCTGAAGTCCAAGACCCAGGGGTACGCCTCCCTGGACTATGAGCTCGTCGGCTACCAACCGTCGGAACTCGTCAGGGTGGATATCTTGTTGAACGGGGAGAGCGTGGACGCCCTGTCCTTCATCGTCCATCGCGACAAGGCGGTCGCCCGCGGGCGGCAGGTGGCAGAGAAGATGAAGGAACATATCCCGCGCCAGATGTTCGAGGTGGCGATTCAGGCCGCCATTGGGAGCAAGATCATCGCAAGGGAGACCGTGGGAGCCATGCGAAAGAACGTCACGGCGAAATGCTACGGGGGCGACATCACCCGCAAAAGGAAATTATGGGAGAAGCAGAAGGAAGGCAAGAAAAGGATGAAGCAGATCGGGCGGGTGGAAGTGCCGCAGGAGGCCTTCCTGGCTCTGCTGAAAGTGACGGACTAGCCGTCCCGACGATCGAGCCAGCGCCCATCATTGCGTCTCCCGCCAAGGGGGAGCAGACCGAGTCTGTGCGCAGCAAGCCCCTCTGGCGTGAGTACGGCGAAGCGATCCTCATCGCCATCATCCTGGCCCTGTTCATCCGGACCTTCATCGTCCAGGCCTTCAAGATCCCCTCCGGCTCCATGGTACCAACCCTGACGGTCGGCGACCACATCCTGGTCTCGAAATTCCTGTACGACCTCAAGCTGCCGTACTGGGACACGATCCTCATCCGGTTCTCCGAGCCCCAGCGGGGCGACATCATCGTGTTCAAGTTTCCGGAGGACGAGAGCAAGGACTTCATCAAACGCGTGATCGGCCTGCCTGGGGACACGGTCGAGATCCGCAACAAGCAGGTCTGGATCAACGGGGAACTCCTCGCGGAGCCCTACATCCAGCATGTGGACCCGAACATCCTTCCCCACCAGGTCCAACCGCGCGACAATCTCGGCCCGCTCAAAGTCCCTCCGGACTCCTACTTCGTCATGGGCGACAACCGCGACCAGAGCCTCGACAGCCGCTTCTGGGGCTTCGTCAAGCTGGAGAAGGTCAAAGGCAAGGCGTTCCTCATCTACTGGTCCTGGAACGGGCAGGGGTCGCTCGCGCACTGGGTCCGCTGGGACCGCCTGGGGAAGATGATCCGATGAAGGACGAGGCCCTGCGATCCTACATTAAAAAGTTCAAGAACGGGAAGGTGCTGGTCGTCGGCGATCTGATCCTGGACCACTACATCTGGGGACAAG
>VBOO01000276.1 GCA_005877505.1 Nitrospirota bacterium | reverse complement strand
CCGATATCCACGATTCCCTGATCCAACAGCCGCCCGTTGCCCAAGGAGGCAATTGCCGTGGAAATCTGTGTGCTGCCGCCGGGTCCCGTGGCGGTGGTCTGAAGTCCGGCGTTGTAGCCGTAGCTTGCACCTACCGCTATTTGCGGCGTCTCCGAATAGACGAGATCGCCTTCGGGGTATCCCGGTTTCCCCAGCAGATCGACCGTGATCCTCCCGACATACATCAGTTCATTCGCGTTGCCTGGCGTATTGAGGCCGAGCCGGGTCAGATTGATGCCAACACCGTTGAACACCCCGAAGGCATAATTGATGGGATATTTCTTCTCATCGCTGTGCATGGTAATCCCCTGATCGCGGCGATCAATGGTGTTGGGGACAAACGCCTCGGCGACGAAGCCACGGTCCACAAACTGAAGGAGCGCCGAGGAGACGAACTCCTGTCGCCCGAAAAGCGTGCGGTATTGCCCAACACGCAGATTCGCCCAAGGAATTTGCTTGAGGTCGATGTAGGCGTCATAGAGCTGTGTGGTGGAACGAGTCGTAGTCGGCTGCGTGGTCGTGCCGTTGGTGTCGTTGCGAAATTGGACAAAGTAGGTGGTTTCAGGATTAAAAGCGAATCCTTCGAAGACCAAGCGAGCTCGCCTCACGTCGAACTCGCTTATGTCCTCTTTAAGCTGCCTGGGGTTAATGCTCGTGCCGGAGATGATGGGATAGTTTTTCTTATCCCCGATCGTACCGTAGGCGCTATTCACGCTGCTGTCGGTGAACCGGAATTGAAGGCGAATGCGAATCTTCAATTGGAACTTGTCCTTGAACTGCGTATACAGCCCCCGGTCGTAGCCGAACTTGATCCCCTTGCCGAGGTCCACCGTGCTGTCACCATCGACATCCTTGGCTGGGGGGGTTAACTTAACCGGAGTCTCCGGTTCCGACTTGACAGGCGGCGCCTCTGCCCCCTGACCGGCTTCCTTGAGCGCCTGGTCATACTCCTCCAGCGTAATCACCCCCTTCTTCAGCAACAGATTGAGCGCCGGATCCGCCGCGGCGGCAGAGATTGCCCCACTAAGGAGCCAGGCAGTCGCGACAAGTACGGCAAGCGTTGAGCGTCGCATAGAATTGTCTCCTTTATTGCCTAACTTAGTAAACTTATATACACAAAAAATACGCTTCAAGGATCCGGCACTGGCATCGTGTCGCGCTTGCCGCCCGCAGGCATCGCGGGTGGTTCCCCACCCCCTCCGCCATCATCATTGCGGGCTTCAGCGCGCACTGCAGCCGGTCTCCATTTCGTGAAAAACACATATAAGAGATAGCTGTCTATCACAATCGCGAGAACCATCACGCTGTAGGCCCACGGGCTTGCCATCAATTTCAAATCGATCAGCACCCGGGAGAGACCGAACCCGACGACCCAGGCGTCAAAGCTCATGCAGATGCGGCGAAACGTCTCGGCATCGAGTCGTCGAATGAGATAGGCGCCAAGGGGAATCCCGACGAGGACGCCCGGAATAATCATCACGAAGATGTTCTGGCTTTCCTCCGCAAACAGGCCGAGGTGGTAATACACGAGGGCGGTCAGGCTCGACTCGGCCACGCGAATCAATCCGAGACCGGCCCGGAACTCTCGTTTGACCAGGCCTTGGTTGTTGAACAGAATCGCCAGGGGCGGGCCGGATACGGTGGTGACGGAATACAGGAAGCCGAGCCCCGTTCCGAAGGGGAAGCCGATGATCCGTTCCGACTGGATCGGCCTCCGTACACCGGCTGCCTGAACAAGGATGAGCGGAAGAAGAACAGAATAGGTGACAAACTTGATCCAGCCTGGATGCACCGAGGCGAGAAGGTAGCTGCCGAGCGCAATACCGGGCAGCAGGCCGATGAGAATGGGATAGACCCGCTTCCATACGGCCGGAACGCTGGCCCTATTGATGAAGAGCACATACAGGTTAATGAAGACTTCGATCAGAACCAGGGCGGGGTTCAGAATGCGATTGGTATAGAAAACGAGCGCGACCGGCACCGTGAGCGATGAAAAGCCGTACCCAAGGGCTCCGTTCACGAAGGCCGCAAAGAGAGTGATTCCCACGAGCACGATCGCGCTGATGTCAAATGCGGGCATGGTTTATCTCCGACGTTGGTGAGAGCTGCGGGCGACTGAAATGAAATCCTCCAGGCTGTAGTTGTCAAGAATATTCGCGATGGCGTTCCGCACCTCGCCCATCGCATCCTGCAGCGGACAGTAGGCCTTCTTCGCGTACGGGCAGTCCCGGCACTTCTTGTAGGCCGTCTTGCTGACGCAGCCGATCGGGGCCAACGGGCCGTCCAAGATGCGGATGACCTGTCCCAGGGTGACCTTCGCCGGCGGCTTGATCAGGG
>VBOO01000051.1:9420-10723 GCA_005877505.1 Nitrospirota bacterium | reverse complement strand
TGACCTCCTTGACAGCGTTCTGATACGGGACCCCTTTGATCAGGCACAGATAGGCGATGACCACCGACACCGACCGGCCCATCCCAGCCCGACAGCACACCATCTGGCGGTGGTCCTTCTCATGCTTCTCGAGCCACTCGACCGCTTGCTCGAGCAGAGTCGGGTCAGCCTCGGCAAACTCCTTGAATGGGATCCAGGCGTAGGCCCGCCCGGGCGGTGGATCAATCCGGCTCTCCGCCGCCACGTTCAGGATTGCGGTCATGTACCGGACGGGACGCGCCGCGTCTTCGGCGTTGCCGACCGCCAGGTTCTCGTTGATCAGGTGCATACGTTCGCGAGTGCAGACCGGATTGCCATGCGCCAAGCTGCTCGGGCTGTAGTATAACCAGTGCGTCGCTCCCTGACAAGGCCGTTTCGGGGCAGAATCGCGCGGTCCTCCGAAAGCGTCCCGTCGGATTGCGCACGGTCGCCCGATCCGTTACAGTGAAGAATCCTCACGGGACGCACGCGATGGATTTTGAAAGCATCGAGCGGCGATTGACGGACATCTCCTGCCCCCTCTGCAAGAGCTCCACCGAGTATATGATCCCCCGCGACAGCCGGGTAACCGACGGCGAATACAAGGCCTTCTGCAAGGGCTGCCGCTACAGCTTTCCCATCCACATGGACGTGGAGGGCTTCACACGCAGCCAGCCGGACGTGGCGTACTGGCTGAAGGGCATGCGCTGCCCGGCCTGCCTGAAGACTGGCGCGATGCTGGATTTTCGCGTGCAGCCGTCCGTCCGCGGGGCCATCTACTTCGTTACCTGCGCCGCGTGCCAGCACCCCTTCTTCGAGAAATCCTCCCTGGAAGCGTTCGAGTAAGACCTAGCCTTCGATGGGACGAATCAGCTCGACGTGCGTCGAGCGCCCAATGCGGCCGATCCCGGCGCGGCGCTCGATGTGCTCCACGCGGACGATCGCCCCGCGGTGCCACCGATCGAACGCCGCAGTGGCCTCTGAGCGGACCCTGTCGAGGCGCCCGACCAGCGGGCGGCCGGTCTCGTTGCACAGCCACGCTCGCCGATCGCCCTTCATCACCATCACTTCGCTGACGACCCGGTAGACGTCCGGACCCCGCTCTGCGACTATCAGGCCATCCTTGCGCAACATTAGATAGGAAAACTTCAAGGCGTCCTTGATGAATCCTGCCCCATGGTCGATGGCCTGCAGCATCGGCGGAGGCGACCAGGGCCGCTCCTCGTGACACCAGTCGTCGGCACGAGCCAGCGCCGGGCAGGGCCGTTCGTGCAGGCACGGGCTG
>VBOO01000051.1:0-9368 GCA_005877505.1 Nitrospirota bacterium | reverse complement strand
CGCGGGTTCAACGATCATGCAGGTCCCGTCGGGCGACAAGGCGTCGAGCAGGGATTCCAGCAACATCACCCGGGGGGTGATGGGATCCGTTGCCGATCGGTACAGCTCGTTCAGGCTGTTGGCAAGGATCACCAGGTCGAAGGCGACAGCCTTCCAGGGAACGCGGGCGGCCGGTCGTTCCAGATCGAGCGGCACGGCGTGGAACCGAAAGGACGGCCCGCCACGCCGCGTCACGGACACCTGCTCCCACAGGGCCTCGGCCTCCTGTAGCGCAAGGCGGCTGCGATCCACCGCGATCACTTCGGACCCCTCATGCGCGGCGACGCCGTGCTGCGTGAGATGGCCCAGGACGGCAAGCGCGCCGACCCCGGGGCCACTTCCCACGTCAAGAATCCGCAAGGGTCGCGCCGGGAGCGCCGGCATCTCCCGAAGCAGGCTGGCCACCTTGGCCAGGTTGACGGGCAGGAAATACAGGAGGTAGGCGCGGCGCAGCGCCGCATCCGCGAAGTAGTCCCCACCCAGTGCGTCCCGCTCCTTCGTAAAAAGCCTGGAGAGTGTGCGGACCCCTTCCACGACCTCTCGATCCGGCTCGCCGTACCGGGCCCGAAGCGCCTCGAGCAGACTGTGCGGACCATGCTTCTCTTTCATCAGCGTCCCTCTGGATTGACCCCTCGGCAGGGCTGGTGTAAGGTCACCCGTACTGAGCACTGACCGATAGGAGCGCCCCATGACCGATGCGATCAAAGAAGCCTACCTGAACATCGAACGGGCCATGTACGAGTTTAACACGCTTCTGGAGCGGCAAGTCGCGGCGATGCGGGAGTCCGAAGCGGCTGACCCGATCAAGCTCGACCGGATGACCCAAGGCGCGAAAGCGATGCGTGACAGCAGCGCAATCTATCTGAGCTACGCCAAGTTCGTCGCGTACGGGATGCCGGACAGCGAGGAGATGCTCGAGGAATAGCCCCGCCCGTTGCTGCAAAACGAAAGAGGCCGCCCGGGGCACCACGGGCGGCCTCTTGTCATTCACACCTGAATAGCCGTTCAAATGTTCTGCATGAAGTGGGCTACCTCGGCCTGGTTGACGTCGCGTCCCATGATGGCCGAGTCAGGAACGGCGATCGATTTCTTCCCCGTCAGGCCACCAACCACCTCGTCCACGATCATCTCGACCGGCATGGACATCCCGCCGTACACGTGCGGACCCGCCACGATCTTGGCGTTGGAATAGCCGTAGATCGCCGTGGCCACATCCTTCGCCAGCCAGCCGACGTAATTGAATTCCGGCACCACGATGAGCTTCGCTTTCGCGCAGAGCTGGCGCAGTTCCCTGGTCGGGAACGGGCGGAGCGACCGGATCTTGATGAAGCCGACGGTCACGCCCTGATCCTTGCAGAGCCGGATGGCCTCACGGGACTGCGCTGCGGCGCTGCCGGAGGCAACGATCAGCGCTTCGGCGCCCTCCACGTTGTCGGGCGCGCACAGCCCGCCCATGTACTGCTCGATATAGCGCCGCGACCGCTCGACCGCCGCCCAGACTTCCTGCTGCCACACGGCATGGATGTTGTAGGCCATGAAGTTGCTCTTCTGGACTGGAGCGTCGCGGGACAGGCGGGCCGGCGGATTCTCCGCGTCCAGCACCGGAACCGCGCCCTTCCAGGCCTGACGCGGGGGAAGCTTGATGCCTTTTTCCTGCATGTCCACGTAGTTGCGGGCATGCGTCACGAAGAAGCCGTCGCAGGCCACGCCGACGGGCAACGTCACGTCGTTCTTCTCGCCGATGATGAACCCCTTCATGATGAAGTCGAAGAGGTCCTGCTGGTTTTCGGCATGGAAGACGATCATGCCGCAGTTCAAGAGGTACGAAATCTCGATATTGTCGGGCTGGATCGCCAGCGGCGCGTTGACCACGCGGCACGTGAACATGGCCACGGCCGGCAGCCGGTGGCCGGGCCATGAAGCGATCGGCTCGATGCCCCGGAGCGTGCCCGGACCGGCCGTGGCCGTAAAGCAACGGACACCTGCCCTGGAACCTCCGGCGATGGCCGACATGACGCCGTATTCCTCCTCACCGCGATAGTATTCCTTGACATACCCCTCTCCGTAGAGAACCCCGATCAACTGCATGGTTTCACTCTGAGGGGTAATCGGATAGGCCACCGAGAAATCCACATTGGAGCGCCGCACCGCTTCTTTCGCCGCCTCACTCCCGGTAATGAATTCCCGCTTCCGCGGCGCCTCAAAGAACATGTACTCCGGAGTCACCACCCGCTGCTTTTTCGCCCCCTCGTGCGGATCCTTCGAGCTGCCTCCCACCTTGATCGGCGCAGCCGAGGTGATGGGATCGCCCTGGGGGTTGGTCTTCTGCTCGGGTTCGACAGAGGTGATCGGATCCCCCTGCGGGTTCGTTTTGACCTCGGGTTCGAGGGGATTGCTCATTGTTGCCTCCTCACCAAGCTTGCTAAGCCAGGCCCTTCGATCAAACGGGCCTGGATATGCAATACCTACAGTGTCACGAATGTCAATGCGGCATCTGCCCTTCAGAGGGCGTATGAACGCCAGCGGGCGGAGCCCCAGGCTTCAACGCGGCAAGCGGACTGATATGAGTCTCATTCCCGTTGACACGGCTTTGCAAGCCGGTATAACGGACGTTTTTGCCGTCGGGGGGGAGTTTCATCCCCATCTGTTCACGCACCCGCTTGAAGATTTGGGCCACTTTCCTGAGCTTGGCGGCATCCATGTCGTGGACGCTCAGCATCGCGTCCTCATGGCCCTGCTCCGCGCACAGCGCCGCGGTGCAACAGTTCGTGCCGGCACGGATCATCTTCAGCGTGAGGTTTGCATAGTGACAATGCACGCCGACGAAAATACACGCCTCGATCTTGTTGCCCCAGATTGTCAGGTTCGGATGGTTCGGATTGATGACCTCCTCCGGATCGACCTTCGGGTACTTCGGCCGGTAGTCCGGCATGGGAATGATCAGCACGTTGGGGATCTGGGCGGCGATCTCCAGCACCGCCATCGCCTTTTCGACCGCATGGTCGTTCCACGCCCACAGGACCATAGGACCGGGGAAGATCGTGGCATTCGGCTTGGTGAGCATCTGCCTGGCGATCTCTGCGATCGCGATGTCCTCCGGAACGTGATGCCCGTACGCGATGCCGACCCCCGAGGGGGGCAATGCTACACCGAGCTGGGCGGCGGACGGCGGCATGAAGCCGGCCGGTCCAGGCACAATGATACGTTCTTTCTCCGCGGGGAGGTCTTGCAAGAGCATACGCCCTCCCTACGCCACTTCGACCGGAGCGGCTATCGCCTTGGTCCCACCGCTGTCCAGGTAGGTGATGCGATCGGTGATGGCCGCCTTGGGGAGTTGGTCGATCATCGTCATCGTGATCGCATGGTGCTTGGCCATATTGTCGCAGACCCACACGCACTGCGCGCAACCCTTGCAGCGGTCCACCGCCACGTACGCCGAGCCGTACTTGAGGCCTTTCTCCTTCCCCAAATTGTCGCTATAGAGAATCGTGTTGGCCTCCGGGCAGTACTGGGTGCAGAGCTTACAGCTCGTCGCGGCGCAGATATCAACGTTGATATCGGCAACAAGATACATGCAGGTCTCCTCCTAAATTCTTGAGATCAGCGGGAGGCAGCCTCGGCGGCGGCCAGATCGTCGGCCTTCTTCGCCTCAGCCCTCTCTTCAGCACCCCAGCCGTGTTCCTCGGCGTAGTCCCAACCGGCCTTGATCACGGCAATATTCTTCTCTATCAGTTCCTGTTTTTGTTTGAACTTTCTTTCGACAACGCTGTCGAGCGCCGCGGTCCCGCCGGACACGACGAAGCCTTTCCCCAGAAACCGATCCTTCACCGCTTCGCCGAGCGCTTCGAGGGTGGTCAGCCGGGTGATCGCTCCGATCGCGCCCATCAGCGCCATGTTCGTGGCCAGATCGAGGCCCGCCACTTTCAACGACAGCTGTGTCGCCGGAATATAGTAGAGCTTGGCGTTGCGCTCCTTGAGCTCATTCGTCTCCTGCGGCGGCAGCTTCATTGGGCCGTCGTGGTTGATCAAAAGAACGCCGTTCTGCTTCAGTCCGAAGTAGAAGGGCATCGTGTAGGACTTGCCGTGCGTGATCACCTGCGGGTGAAAGATGATGCAGATATGGGGAAACGTGATCTCGCCGATCTCATAGATCGGTTCATCGGAGACCCGCACATAACTCTCGACCGGAGCCATCCTCTTCTCAGACCCGTAGAACGGGACGATCGTGCTCTCACCGCCGGCTCTGATGACCGCGGTACTGAGGATGTGCGAGCCGGTCACCACCCCCTGGCCGCCGACGCCTGCCATACGAATGTTAAAGCGCTTTGCCATCTGTCTTCCTCCCTAATCTCTCCCCCCCACAAGAAGGGACTTGCAATTAGGCCTGCGGAAGGGCCGTCGCCGTTGCCGGCTTCGGCAGATACTCCTTAAACCCGTAACGCGTCGCCAGGTAGTGCTTGGCTTCCTCGGTGAGGTGCTCGGAGAACTGGTACCGGTCGTTCTCGACGTTCTTCGCGTCTTCCATCACCTTATCGGTTGGAATGGAGTACTCGATGTTGCAGGAAGTGTACGCCTGGATGTAGGTCGGACCGATCTCGCGCGCGACCAGGACGGCCTTCTTGATCACGCTCTCGACGCGCCGCGGATTGTTCGGGACGACCGTCGCCACATACGCGCAGCCGGCCAGCTTGGCCATGCCGACCATGTCCATCTTTTCAAACTTCTTGCCCAGCGGCGCCATCTTGAGGACCTGCCCCTTGTTGGTCATGCCGCTCTCCTGGCCGCCGGTGTTCCCGTACACTTCATTGTCCAGCATGATCGTCGTGAACCGCTCCTTCCGGAACCAGGAATGGAGCGTCATGCTGAACCCGATATCGGCCATGCCGCCGTCGCCGGCCATCACCACCACATCCTTGGGCTTATCACCGAACCGCAATCGCAGTCCCCGACTGAGCCCGCTGGCAACGGCACTCTGGTCCCCGTAGTTCCCATACACGAAGGGGATAGCCGCCTGGGAGATGGCCAAACGCCCGCAGCCGGCCGTGCCCACCGTAATGGTGTCCTCAGGGTTCGGGAAGGAGATCATGGCCAGCCGGATGAACAGGGTCATCGCGCACCCCGCGCACATGGGATGCTCTTCCAGAATCTCCTTGAACGATCCCATCTGCGAAACGGTCACCTTCTTGCCGAAGGGACCGTGCTCAACCATATCGCGATATTCCTTGGGCATGAACTTGTCAAACCCAGGGGAAAACTTGACGTAATCGAGACTCATGTGACCATCCTCCTTCGTTCGATCCGAACGCGAACCTGCCTACTCATCTGTGATAAGGGGATTTCTCCTTTACTTACAAGGCATTAACCTGGACCGACCAGGGACGCGGTAATTGTCCGGAGCTTAACAAACCCTTACGATTTATGTCAATGCGAAAATCCGCTGTCACGCATTGGCTTGGCCCCCGTCCGCCGCCTCCGACAATATGACAACGGCGTCGTCGTTGCAACCACAAAGAAGACCTAGCCTCTCCCTTCACGAAGGCCTAATCCTTCATCCCAGCGGTAGGCCTTTGGTCCTATTGGTGCAAGTACAAGAAAATATGGAAGAAATCATCCAGCCACCCACTTCTTTTGTCCAAGAATGCAGAAAACCCCCTGTTTCTCTTGCGGCCACTGAGGTGCGTTCATTATAATTTACGATCACTAAGCTCAGTGATACACCGTAATCCTATTGGAGAGACCGTCTCAACAACGAGTCTTTGCGTCTGATGCCGAACTTCTCAAAAGCCATCACCACCGACTTGGTGGAGGTCATCAAAAACACCGCTGCCGAGCTGGCCGCCGATGCACCCCGTACGTACAAGCTGTGCCGGTATGCGGACCTGCGGATCGAGGTGACCGAAGAGAAGCACGCGGGATCGGAGAACGGGATGTCCAAGTATGCCTACGAAGACAGCCACATCGCCTGCGGCATCCGGGTGCTGGCCGGAGACCGCACCATCGCCCCGGGGTATGTCGGCCAGGTACTGGGCAAGGCCGATCTGTCTCGACTGGCCCAAACCCTGGCGGGCGGCCTGAAGCACGCCTACGCGCGTGCCGTCATCAACGCCCGCGAAAAAGCCCGGATCCGAGACAAATACAAGGATCTCGGTGAAGCCCTGTCCGATACTCGCCTAGCCCCGGTCGAGGTGCAACGCGACACGGTCAAGGCCGACTACGCCATCGACCCCCGCCAAGTCCCCCTTGACGACATGGTGCGTTACATCACGGAGGTCTCGCGCGCGGTCCAGGACGTGGACGAGCAGCTCAAATACAATGCCGTCAGCGCCGTGACGCTGGTGACTCGCGAGCTCTTCACAAGCTCCGAGGGCGCCTGCATCGACCAGTCCTTTGCGCTGACCAAAGGGTCCGTCGATGTCGTTGCCGTGAGCGAGACCGGTGATCAGGAGTTGTCCGATACCATCGGCCACCAGCGCGGGTGGGAGGTTGTCACCGAAGGCATCGTTGAGGAGCATATCCGGAACCTCGATCTGCTCACCTTTTCCACCATCCTGGCGCGCGACGCCGTCAAGCTGGCCCACGCGCCGCCGCTCCGCAGCTCGGACAAAGAGGTCGCGGTGGTCACCGATCCCCACTTTAATGCCCTCCTCGCTCATGAGATCATCGGCCATCCCACCGAACTGGATCGCGCGCTGAAGATGGAGACCGCCTACGCGGGCCGAAGCTGGTTGCTGCGCACGCTCAACGACACCATGATCGGCAAGATCGTGGCATCCCCGCTCGTCACCGCCTACTCGGACCCCTCACTGCCGGGCTTCGGCCACTACAAATACGACCACGAAGGGACGCTAGGCCGGAAGGTTGTGCACATCGAGAAGGGGATCTTCAAGGGCTTCATGAACAACCGACAAACCGCGGCCATTCTCAATGTGCCCCCGAATGGGTCCTGCACGGCCACGGGAGCCCACCTCGTGCCGCTGGTCCGCATGTCCACCACCGTGTTCGCAGGCGGCGCGCGCGCGCCCGAGGACATCATCCGCGAGACCGACAAAGGCTACTACGTCGTGGGGCACCGGATTCCCTCCATCGCGGAATCACGGGAAAATTTCCGGATCTCTGCCCAGAAGGTCTACGAGGTCCGCAACGGCCAGATCGGACAACTGTACCGAGGCGGCGGCATCATGGCGGACAGCAAGACGTTCCTGATGAAGGTGGACGCCGCAGGCCGGGACTTCCGGCTCTTCCCCATCCCCAATTGCGGAAAAGGGCAGCCGATGCAGGGCCGACGGCTCGGGAACGGCGGGCCGACGCTCCGCAGCCGCGCACACCTGACCGGGCCCGCGTAGCTCCCCACCGCGCATGGTCAGCCTCGCCACACTGAAGCGGACTGCCGAGGAAGGTCTGCGCTACCTGCGCCGCCAGAAGGACATCCAGGAATCGGAGGTGTTCGTGGCCAGCAATGACGGCTTGACGGCGCGCGTCAATTACACCTCGCACATTCCGTGCAACGGCGTCGAGGAACCGAAGTCCACCTCCTCCTACGGACTTGGCGTGCGAGCCGTCTTCCAGGATCCCAAGGGCCCGCGTATCGGACTCGGCAGCGATGCCGGAGACCTCTCGCTTGACGGCGTCAAGGAGGCCTTGGAGAAGGCCCGGCGGAGCGCAGTCCATGACCCCGACTTTACAACCCTGCCGCGTCCGTCCCCTGACCGTCGGACGCTGACCAAATACCACGATCCGAGCGCCATGAACATGAAGGACGCCGATCTGGTGCATGCCGGCTGGCGGGTCCTCACCCGCGCGCTGGACGAATTCGCCAAGGCCGGTTCGCTTCAGGCCCTGGCCAAGACCGGACCCACGCTGCGCGAATTGGGAGTCATCGTCGGCGGCGATGTCACCGTCCTGCTGGAACGGATGGCAATCGCCTCGACCCGCCTCCCCAAAGTGCAAACCGATGAGTCGACCCTGATCGCCTCGTTCGTCACCGCCATGGTCGAACGGGAGGGCGCCAAAGGCACCGGATACGGATGCCACACCCGCTTGAGCGCCATGCGGGGAGACGCGGGTGCCGAAGCCGCGCGCAATGCCCTGTCCGCCGTCGGCGGGGTCCGTATCAAGGACGGGGAGTATGCGGTCATCCTGGGGCCCCAGCCGGTGACGGAGCTGATGTGCAATCTGATCCTGCCGAGTCTCACAGCCGCCAGCTTCTACGACTGCAGCTCAGCCTTCCACGGACGGCTCGGACGGCCGGTCGCGCATGAGGACCTCACCGTGTATGACCATGGGGCTCTCCCGGGTCACATGGGCAGCAAGGGCATCACCTGCGAAGGCCTCCCGACGGGGCGGACCGACCTCATAAAAAACGGGCAACTCGTCGGGCTCCTGTCGAGTTTCTACGAGACGGAGCGCATGCTGCGCGACCCCGCCGCGAAGGAGAAGCTCGGCATCCCCCCGGAGGACTGTCCCGGCGCCCTGGTGCCGCGCAACGGCTTTCGCTTCGCGGGCGGCGGACGCCGGTTCGACATGGCGCCCTCGGTCGCGCCCACCAACGTTTTCATCGAAGGGCGGGAGAAGAAAACCCGCGAGGACCTTCTGCGGCAGGTGCAAAACGGTGTGTACATCGGCCGGATATGGTATACGTATCCCATTAACGGGCTCCGCACCGGCGATTTCACCGCGACGATCGTGGGCGACTCCTACATGATCAAGGACGGCAAACTATCGGTACCCATCAAGGCGAACGTCGTTCGCATCAACGACAACATTCACCAGGTCATGCGAAACATCGTGGGCACCGCTAGCAAGAGCCGGGCGACGATCATCTGGGCGGCAGACGAGGTAGTGTACGCCCCCGAGATCGCTGTGGCCAGGCTCCGTCTCACCGAGATCGCCGGCTTCATGGACGCGCACTGATGGCGGATGAACCGAACAAGCCCGCTCCCCTGATCCAGCCGGAACCGCCGCCCGTCGGCGCTCCGGGAGGCATCCACAACCGCCCGCCGATCCCGGGCGCAGGCGAGAAGGCCGAATGTCCCAAGTTCATGAGCTACGGTCCGTGCGGCGGCGTGCGCAAGGGTGGCTACTGCGAGGTCTTCCCCGAGATGATGTGCCCCTGGGTGGTCATGTACTTTGAGCTGGAGAGACTGGGCCACACCGAGTGGATGACCAAAGTATGAAAAAGAAGCGGGACGGTTACACCGAGGCGCACGCCCATAGCGGGCTCGATGGCAAACTACCGCCCATCGAGACCTGGCCAAACCAGTTCAAGGGGTACGAGATCACGATCGAGGTGCCGGAATACACGGCCATCTGCCCCAAGACCGGGCTCCCCG
>VBOO01000284.1 GCA_005877505.1 Nitrospirota bacterium | reverse complement strand
GGTCGTGTTCCAGGATATCGAGTACGGCGCTACAGTCACCTCCGCCCCCAGGGTCGCCCCGTCGAGCTTAAACTGCACCCCCACGACGCCCACATTGTCGGTGGCACTGCCCGAGACCGAGACGGTGCCCGCGACCGTCGCGCCCGCATTGGGCGATGATAGGGAGATCGTCGGTGGCGCGTTGTCCACCGTCACACTGACCACCGCCGCGGTGGTGGTGTTCCCGGCGGCATCGCGCGCGACCGCGGTCAGGGTATGCGCGCCATTGCTCGCCGGTATTCCACGAGACCGCATACGGGGCTGCCGTCACTTCCGCCCCGAGGTTCACCCCCTCCAGCTGGAACTGCACCCCCACCACGCCCACATTGTCGGTGGCACTGGCCGAGACCGAGACAGTGCCCGCGACCGTCGCGCCCGCGGTCGGCGCCGTCAGCGAGACCGTCGGCGGCGTGGTGTCCGGCGGAGCCAGGGTCGTGACGGTGAAATCGCCCGAGACCGCCAGATTGCCCGCCCCATCGCGCGACTTCACGCGATAGTGGTACAGGGTGCTGGCCGATAGCCCGCTCACCGCCTGGGAGTGCGCCGTGACCAGGCTGGCATTCAGCACCGTTGCACTGCCGTAGGCGGGCGTGAGGCCATACTCCACCTGCGAGTCGGAAGCTTCGTCGGTGGTCCAACTGATCGTGGCGGCGCTGGCGGTGAGACCAGAGGCGCTCACACTGGACAGCACAGGGGGCGCGTTGTCCACCGTCACACTGACCGCGGCCGCGGTGGCGGTGTTCCCGGCGGCATCGCGCGCGACGGCCGTCAAGCTGTGGCTGCCGTCTGAACTCAAGGTTGTGTTCCAGGAGACAGAGTGAGGCGCCGTGGTCACTTCCGCCCCCAGGTTGGTGCCGTCCAGCTGGAATTGCACCCCCACGACGCCCACATTGTCGGTGGCACTGGCCGAGACCGAGACGGTGCCGGCCACGGTGGCGCCCCCATTGGGCGAAGAGAGGGAGATGGCCGGGGGCGCGTTGTCCACCGTCACACCGGCCGAGGTGGTGGTGTTCCCGGCGGCATCGCGCGCCACGGCGGTCAGGGTATGCGCGCCATTGCTCGCCGTGGTGGTGTTCCACGAGAGCGCGTACGGCGCCGTGGTCACTTCCGCCCCCAGAGGCGCCCCGTCCAGCTGGAACTGCACTCCCACGACGCGCACATTGTCGGTGGCGCTCGCGGCGACCGTGACCGTGCCAGCGATTGGAGAGCTGGCGGCTGGAGCCGTCACTGTCACCGACGGTGGAGGGGTGTCGGCGGGGGGGCGCACCCCCACGCCGGCAAGGTTATTACTGCCAGTTCCCGTGTTGAAACGGGCCAGCACGGCCCCCGACTGGAGATCGAACCTGACGATATTGGCAGTGCCTGCGTTAGACGCCCAGAAGGTGCCGTCCCCCACGAGATCCAGCCCTCCCCAGAGGTTGAATTCCCCGGGCGCGACGTAGGTCTGGATTTGGTTGCCGGAGGCGTCCAGGCGTACAATAAACTGAGAGTCGGCCACCAAGACGCCTCCATCTGGCAGGACCTTCAGGTGAAAAGCCGCCTCTCCGGGCAGGGGCTGGCTATTGAAAGGATTTAAAAGACCTGAAATTTGGGTTCGGGTGCACACATTGTATCGATAGATGTTTTTATCGCGTGAGGTGTAGAAGATCGTACAGTCATCACTGGCGAGATCGAGATGGTCCGTGCCGCGCACCGTGGTGAGCACGTCAAAGGACTCCACCAGAGTCCCAGCCGCATCGAATTTGAGGATGTCTCCCGTGCAGTCGGCTTGGCCGACATACACATTCCCCGCGGCGTCGAAGGCAAGCGACGAGGGATTGCAGTTGTAAGGATTCGTGCCATTGACAGTACGCCCGAAGGTTCCCAGGAGGTTGCCGTTGGGGTCCCAGCGCTCTACGGTGTTGTTCGGGAGGAAACAGTTACTATTAAAACACCAATGCGGCACATACAGGTTCCGAGCGGCGTCAAACGCGACGCTGCTTGCTTGCCCGCTGGAATTACCGGTCAACACCTGCCGCAAGGACCCGTCAGGATTCCGCCATTGCACAATGCCGTTGACATCGGCGTCCATTGACACAAACACATCGTCTCCCGTCAAGGAGGGCAGCGCGTTCGAGACCGTGACGGTGATCGCTGGGGCGGTAGCCGTGTTCCCGGAGGCGTCCCGTGCGACCGCGGTCAGGGTGTGCGCGCCATCGCTCACCCTGGTGGTGTTCCACCAGACGGCATAGGCTGCCGCGGGCACTTCCGCCCCGAGGTTCACCCCGTTCAGCTTGAACTGGAGCCCCACCACGCCCACGTTGTCAGTGGCGTTTGCCAACACCACAACCGTGCCCGAGACCGTGGCGCCCGGAGTGGGCGAGGCAATGGCGACAGTCGGGGGGCTGTTGTCCACCGTCACGCTGACCGCGGCCGCGGTGGCGGTGTTCCCGGCGCTATCGCGCGCGACCGCGGTCAGGGTGTGCGCGCCATCGCTCGCCGTGGTGGTATTCCACGAGACGGCATAGGGCGCCGCGGTCACTTCCGCCCCGAGGTTCACCCCGTCCCGCTTGAACTGCACCCCCACCACGCCCACGTTATCCGTGGCGCTCGCGGCGACCGTGACCGTGCCCGCGAACGTGGCAGCCGGATTGGGCGATGACATGGAGATGGTCGGTACAGTGTTGTCCACCGTCACACTGACCACAGCCGCGGTGGCCGTGTTGCCCGCGGCATCGCGCGGGACGGCCATCAGGGTGTGCGCGCCATCGCTGGCCGTGGTGGTATTCCACGAGAGGACATAGGGCGCAGCCGTCAGTTCAGCCCCGAGGTTCGCCCCGTCGAGTTGGAACTGGATCCCCACGACGCCGACACTGTCGGTAGGGCTCGCAGAGACCGTGACCGTGCCCGCAACCGTAGCGCCCGCCGCCGGCGCAATGATCGAGACCGGAGGCGGAATCTGCGCAAGTTCCACTATAAACGTATCAATGCGCCCTGGATAATCAAAGAGTCCGGTGCTTGAGGCGCCCAACGTGCCATCCCAAGGGCTGGAAAAGAGCGCCCATTGGCCATCGCTGGAGATTTGGGCAAAGGCTTCGCTGTAATAGGTCCCGGTTGTGCCCCCGTTGTGATTATGGGCAATACGCCGGACGGTATTGGATCCGTCAGTGGCCGCGAGGATAATCTCGCCGGTCCACGTCAACCAAGGCAAGGGAATCGTCTCTGTATAGCGGGAGAACAAAATCGGTGCGTTGGGATTACTGACTGAATTAAACCAAGAACTGTGTTCAGAGTCGTGCCAACTCACGGTGGTCGGAGGCTGCATGATAAAGACATATTTTGAGGAGTTCATCAGGTCGTTGGGATCCCGTACGACCGCGCCCCGTGAATCTGTCCCATCAATTGATCCGGATGCATTCACAAATTTCCCGTTACCCAAAGAGACGTGACCTGACCCATGTCCATCAGCATCGGTAACTTCCTGCCAGGTATTGGTCGCGAGATTAAAAACAGCATCACCGTTCGCACCCCAACTTTGCTGGTGGAACGTGACGCCGAGCCATGCGCCTCCCGCGCTGCCATATAAAGAGTGGATCCCGATCGTTTGCCCGGCGGCGGATGTCGGCCAATTCGGGTCGCTTTGGACAACCCCGTTGATCGTTTTTTGGGGAACATTGATGAACTTGCTATTGGAGGGATGGGAGGGATCGATACAAAAAATCTCGGTATAGGAATCCTGTTCGCCGGCGCCGGCTGCGGAACAGACCCAATTGTCCAACCCAACCACCGTGGCGTGGTAGGTGACCGGATCACCGTTAGGCGGTCCGCCCAGATTCGTAATTGCCCCTGTGGCCTTGTTGTACATAGCAAGCTGAGTATCGTTCAGGAAATAAATGCGGTCGGGATCAACGGCGGACCATTCCCATCTGCCGTTGGGCAAGACCTGGTGGGGAACAGGGTGAGCCGATCCGTCGCCGACCTTGAACGTGCTCGGAGTGAACTCAAGCCAGTATTCTTGGCCTTGAGGGCCTGTGAGTTTGATGGCCGTGGAGTTGGCATTAAACGTTCGAACAAATCCCGCATCCGCAGAGATAAATGATTGTCCGGCCGCCGTATTCTCATCCGTAACCCGCAAAATGCGGGACCCAAAGGTGGGATCGTTCAAGACCGAGTTCGCCGGTCCCAAAACCGGAGCCGGCGGGATAGGTTTGGGATCGGTTCCGGTGTAGCCGGCATACGTCGAAGGAGCGGCGCTACTGGCCTGCCCGAAGGCCGGCACAAGAGGGCAGAGCACAGTGACGACGCACGCGCCCAACAAGGCCCGGCAGAGATGACTGGCAAGCGAGCGGGTTCCGGAGAACAAGGTACGCCCCCTGTATTACGGGGCATAGACTACATACTCTCGCGGCGCTAGGGGATACCACGTTGGGGGGAGAGATACCCCGTTCGTATGGTGAAGATGAGCTATTTTATGCCGGGAGAGGAGAGGGCTCTAGTGCCAGGTATGCCAGTCATGCCTCGGCGGCACCACCGCCGTCGGGCGCTAAAGACGGCGGAGCGCCGGTACAGTATCCAGGTTTGAGATGGGCGGACCCGTGTGCCGCAGCAGTGACGACGCAAGCTTCTGCCGGCAGGCCCCCCATAATTTGCTGAGCTCGCTCCCATGCCATACCAGGCAAGGCCAGGCCACCCGTCGGGACCTGTCAAGCATAGCGGTAATCAAATGAGGCAGTGATTGTGAACACTCTGCCCAGAGGACCTGAACC
>VBOO01000283.1 GCA_005877505.1 Nitrospirota bacterium | reverse complement strand
GTCAAAAAATCCGAGAGCGGCATGATCCTGAACCCGGTGACCATTTCTCCGGACCACACCATCCGCGACGCGCACAAGATCATGGAGCAGTACCGGATTTCCGGCATTCCGGTGACCAAGAACGGCAAGCTCGTCGGCATCGTGACCAACCGGGACCTGCGTTTCGAGACACGCATGGATCTCAAGATCTCCCAGGTCATGACCCGGGAGAACCTCATCACGGCGCCGGAAGGCACGACGCTGGAGAAAGCCCGGGAGATTCTGCACCAGCATCGTATCGAAAAGCTCCCGGTGGTCAATGACCGCTTCGAGCTCAAGGGGCTGATCACGATCAAGGACATCGCCAAGCGAATCCAGTATCCCGACGCGTGCAAGGATGAGCATGGACGCTTGCGCGTGGGCGCAGCGGTGGGAGTCGGGGAGGATGCCGATCAACGCGTGGAGCTGCTCGACAAAGCCGGAGTCGACGTGGTCGTGGTGGATACCGCGCACGGCCATAGCCAGGCGGTGCTGGACACCGTGCGCGTGCTGAAGCGCCGCTTCCCCGAGATGGAGGTCGTGGCCGGCAACGTGGCCACGAAGGAGGCGGTCCGGGATCTGATCGCGGCCGGGGCGGATGCCATCAAGGTTGGCGTCGGGCCAGGCTCCATCTGTACGACGCGGGTCGTGGCGGGCGCCGGCGTGCCGCAATTGACCGCGGTGGCGGAGTGCGCGGCGGCGGCCTCCCGCGCTAAGGTGCCGATCGTCTCCGACGGCGGGATCAAGTACTCCGGCGATGTGACCAAGGCGATCGCGGCCGGCGCCTGGTCGGTCATGATCGGCGGGCTCTTCGCCGGAACCGAAGAAAGCCCGGGCGAGACGATCTTCTTTCAAGGGCGCACCTATAAGGTCTACCGCGGAATGGGCTCGCTCGGTGCGATGGAACGCGGCGGGCGGGACCGGTACGCGCAGACGGATCAGCCGGCGCAAAAGCTGGTGCCGGAAGGCATCGAAGGGCGCGTCCCGTACCGCGGCACGATGTCGGGAGTGGTCTACCAATTGGTCGGCGGGTTGCGCGCCGGCATGGGGTACTGTGGTTGCCGGACCATCGCCGAGATGCAGAAGAGCGGCCGTTTCATCCAGATCACCCAAGCCGGTCTGCGGGAGAGCCACGTCCACGACGTGATCATCACCAAGGAAGCCCCCAACTACCGGACCGAGATTGAGCTCTGACGTTCTCCCAAATGCGATGGGTTCCGCGCACGAGAGGGTCCTGGTCCTGGACTTCGGCTCCCAGTACACGCAACTGATCGCCCGCCGTATCCGCGAAGCCCACGTCTACTCCGAAATCCTGCCGTACAACGTCCCGCTGGACCGGATCCTGGACCGCCGACCGGGTGGCCTGATTTTCTCCGGCGGCCCCGCCAGCGTTTACGATCGAAAGGCGCCGAGCATCCCGGCCCCGCTACTGGAGGCAGGGATCCCGATTCTGGGCATCTGCTATGGGATGCAACTGGTGACGCACGTCCTGGGGGGGAAGGTGGCGCGGGCTGCGCATCGCGAGTACGGTCCGGCCACATTGCTGGTCGACGACACGACGGACCTGTTCAAGGGGCTCGAGGGGGAGCGGGCGCAGCCGACCGTGTGGATGTCGCACGGGGACCGCATCGAGGAGATGCCCCCGGGGTTCCGCGCCATCGCGCGGACGTCGAATTCGCCGGTGGCCGCGATGAAGGCGACGTCTCCCGGCCGTCGGATCTACTGCCTCCAGTTCCACCCGGAAGTGGCGCACACCGAGGGCGGGGCGACGATCCTGAAGAACTTTGTCTACGACATCTGCGGGCTGAAGCCGGAGTGGACCATGCGGTCCTTTATGACGGATGCCATTGCGGCCATCCGGGACCGGGCTCGGTCCGGGAGGGTGTTCTGCGCGCTCAGCGGAGGTGTGGACTCCTCGGTGGCCGCGGCGCTGACCCACCGCGCCGTCGGCGGCCGGCTCACGTGCCTGTTCGTCGATCACGGGCTCTTGCGGCAAGGGGAAGCGCAACTGGTCCGCGAGACTTTCGCCCAGCACTTCAAGATGAAGATGAAGTTCATTAACGCATCAAATCGATTTATTAAGGCTCTCGAAGGCGTCAGCCATCCTGAGCGCAAGCGGAAGATCATTGGCCGGTTGTTCATCACGGAGTTTGAAGCCTTCGCGCGCACGGTGGGCGAAGCAGACTGGTTGGTTCAGGGGACGCTCTACCCGGATGTAATCGAGAGCGTGAGTTTCAAGGGCCCCTCCGCGACGATCAAGACCCACCACAACGTCGGAGGGCTGCCCTCGCGCATGCGGTTCAAGCTGATCGAACCCCTGCGGGAGCTGTTCAAAGATG
>VBOO01000275.1 GCA_005877505.1 Nitrospirota bacterium | reverse complement strand
CCTTCGTGGTATTGAAGTTGAAGTCGAGGCGCTCGCCGTGAATGTCGCTGACGCCGTCGTTCAGGTGCACGTGTCCCACCGCCCTCACCTGCCCGGTGGCTACATTCAGCGTCGCTTCGTCGGCCTCTAGACGATCGGGGCCTTGCACCACGACCACGGAGCCCTTGCCCTCGTAGGTCTGCGTCGCCTTGCTGTAGACCAGCGTGTCGGCCTGGATGTGGATAGGGCGAGCTGAGGAGGGATCCTCCGCCAGGACCGATGTGGCTTCCACGAAGAACAGGAAGGCTGTCAGAGGGACGACCAGCCGGCGGCTCAACAGCCCCATTATCCACGGAGTCCAGACACGGTCGTCCCTTCGAGCATGGCCTTGGCCTCACCGGCGACCAGCAAGGACCCGGTGACACAGATGGTATCGTCCTCTCCCGCCAGCGCCCGCGCGCACGCCAGAGCTTCCCCCACCGTCGGCTTGAGCGTGATCGGCACCCCCAGTTCCGCCGCGTCCTGCGCCAGCTCCTCGGGCGCAGCCGCCCGAGGGTGGGCCGCGCGGGTGAGAATGAGTTGGCGCACGCCGGGGACGGCGGTCAGGACGGCCAGGATTCCGCGCCGATCCTTGTCCCGCATCATCCCGACCACCAGGACGAGCCGCCCGACGGCCGGCTCGCCCCGACGGGCCCGCAAGGCGCGCAGATAGGTGGCCAGCGCCTCGGCGGCGTGGGGATTGTGCGCCCCATCGAGCCAGATGTCCGGCCTGCGACCGGCCAACTCCAACCGTCCGGGCCAGCGCACCGTGCGCAATCCGTCCCGCAGCGCGCGCTCCGAGACGCGCGCCCCGCGTTCGGCGGCCATCTCCAGGGCGGCCAGCGCGCATGCGGCATTGTCCAACTGATGGCGCCCGAGAAGAGAGCACGCCAGCTCCTCCGTGCGCCACCGCAGTCCGCGATAGGCAAAACATTCCGGTCCCTCGCCGGCCGCGTGGAAGTCCTGGTCGAGCACGACACAGCCCGCCTGTCGCTCTGCCGCAGCGGCGCGGATCACGGACAAGGGCCCCTCGCCCATCCGGCCCACGACGACGGGCGCCCCGCGCTTGATAATCCCGGCTTTCTCGAACGCGATGGCTTCCAGCGTGTTTCCCAAGTACTCCTGGTGGTCAAGGCCGATCGTGGTGATGATCGAGACCAGCGGGGCGATCACGTTGGTCGCATCGAAGCGCCCCCCGAGACCAACCTCCACCACCGCATGCTCGACCCGCATCTCGGCGAAGTAGGCGAACGCCACGACGGTCGTCGCCTCGAAGAACGTCGGCGGTTCCGCCAGATGGGCCTCGGCGGCCACCCGCACGCGTTCAGTCAGCTCTGCGAGCCACTCGGACGGGATGGGGTGACCATTGATCTGAATGCGCTCCGAGAAATCCACGAGATGGGGGGAGGTGTAGAGGCCGACGCAATAGCCCTGACTCGCCAGCATGGCGGCCAGCATGGCGGCCGTGGATCCCTTCCCGTTCGTCCCTCCCACATGCATCGCGGTGAACGCATGCTGCGGGTCGCCCAGCGCGCGCAACAGCGTCCGGGTGCGGTCGAGGCCTGGCTTGATCCCGTGACGCTGGAGGCCGTACAGGAAGGCGATGCTGCGCTCAATGCGGGCGTCCATGAACGGCCTCCGTGAGGAGCTAAAAAAACGCCACGAGGCTGGCGACCGTCTCCTTGAGGCGCTTGCGGGGCACGATCAGATCGATCATGCCGTGCTCCAGCAGGAACTCCGCGCGCTGAAACTCCGGCGGGAGCTGCTGCTTGATGGTCTGCTGGATGACCCGCGGACCGGCGAACCCGATGAGGGCCTTGGGCTCGGCCAGAATGACGTCCGCCAGCATCGCGAAGCTCGCCGTCACGCCACCGAAGGTCGGGTCGGCCAGGATGGCGATATACGGGATGCGTGCCTCGGCGAGGCGGCCGACGGCGGCCGCGGTCTTGGCCATCTGCATCAACGAGAGAATGCCCTCCTGCATCCGCGCCCCGCCAGACGTGGTCACCAACACCAGGGGGATGCGCTCACGCAAGGCGCCCTCGGCGGCGTGGACCACCTTCTCGCCCACCACCGAGCCCATGCTACCGCCCATGAACCCGAAGTGGAACACGCCCAGGACCACCCGGGCGCCGTTGATCCGCCCCTCCCCGATCACAATGGCGTCCTTCTTGCCGGTAC
>VBOO01000286.1 GCA_005877505.1 Nitrospirota bacterium | reverse complement strand
AGGCGGTCCTTCCTGAATTTTTAGCCACCCGGTTCGTCGCCGGCGAGGAGACGTTCTTTCGAGGCATACGGAAGCTGCTCCCCGGGCGCACGCTCTCGTGGTCGCGTGCCGAGGGATTCCACGAGCGACGGTACTGGCGACTGCCCGTTTCGATGGACGACTCAGCGGCGACCTTACAGGAGAGGGCCAGCCAAGTTCGCGGAAGGCTGGCGGCCACGGTGCGCAGCCATCTCATGAGCGACGTTCCGCTTGGCCTGTTCCTCTCCGGCGGTCTGGATTCGAGCGGCCTGGCGGCCCTGATGGCTCCCATGGTCAAGGAGCCGATCCGCACCTTCTCGGTGGGCTTTGCCGAGCCGGAAGCGAATGAACTCGCCTATGCCCGGCTTGCCGCTCGCGCGATCGGGGCGGAACACCGCGAAGTCATTGTGTCTCCCGAGGAGTTTTTCAAAACCCTGCCCCATCTCATCTGGCATGAAGACGAACCCATCGCGTTCACCTCCAGCGTACCGCTGTACTTTGTCTCCCGCCTGGCACGGGAGCATGTCAAGGTGGTGCTCACCGGCGAGGGGGCCGACGAGCTCTTCCTCGGCTATAACCGCTATCGAGTCACCGCGTGGAACGTTCGGCTGGGACAAATGTATAGGCGGTGGATCCCCGGATCGCTGCGAGGTCATGTGCGTCGGCTCATCCCGGCATCTCCCAAACCGGTCCGCCGCTACCTCGAGCGGACCTTCCTGACGCTTCCACCAGAAATCCGAAATCTCTATCTGGAGAATTTTGCGGTCTTCCCCCAGACGCTTCAGGAGGAGTTGCTCGTGGACAAGGGGATCCTCACCGCACGAGATCCGTACGCCGAGGAGCTCCGCGCCTTCGAGGAACATTCCGGTGGCATTCTGGAGCGAATGAGCCACGCAGATCTCCAGACCTACCTGGTCGAGCTGCTGATGAAACAGGACCAGATGAGCATGGCGGCGTCCATCGAGAGCCGCGTGCCGTACCTGGACCATGAACTCGTCGAACACGTGGCGGCAATCCCCGGCCGGTTCAAGCTCCGGGGTTGGCAGACCAAGGCCGTGCTGAGAGCGGCACTCAGGGACCTGGTTCCTCGGCAGATCCTCACGCGAGGCAAGATGGGATTCCCGGTGCCTGTCGGCAAATGGCTCCGCGGGCCGTTCTGGCCCGTCGTCCAAGAATTCGTCCTGGGCCCCCAGGCGCTCGATCGAGGACTGTTCAAACCGAACGCGCTGCGACGCCTGGCCGAAGAGCATCGCACGGGTGCGCGAGAGCATGGTGACCGGCTCTGGTTGCTGATCAACCTCGAACTCTGGCAGCGGATTTTCCTCGACGGCGAGCCGCTGTCTCAACTGAGCGCGTGCTGGCCGAGCCCTACCCCGGATACACGTGTTCATTGAGTCACACCAAAGAACTCAAGAATTCACCGGGGACGGCATCAGGGATTTGTATTCCCTACCTGTAGGTAAGTACCCGATTGTAGGTTTCTGGCCTCCGTCCCACACTCGCCATGAGACATGCCGGGGCCGCCTCTCGGCGCATGAGAAGATTTAAGCTGCACCTCACCGTGTCACCTAAGGAGACCTGTCATGCATGCCAACGTCCTCCCACGAGGCTCGTACCGCCAAACCCGGGCTCGCTCACCGCTCCTTGCACTGGTAGGGGCATGCGTCCTCGTTTTCTTGTGCGCCGAGGCCTGGGCCTGGCAAACCAACGTGTCCGGGACTGCCGGAGGGGGGGTGTTCAATGCGACGGCGGTCGATGGGGCCGGAAATGTGGTGGCGGCAGGCTATATCACCAACACCGACACCGGCAATGACTTCACCGTGGTCAAGGTGGATGGAGCCAGCGGGGCAGAGTTGTGGCGGCACGTCATAAGCATTGGGACGAGCACAGGTTATTATTCCGATAAGGCCCTTGCGGTCGCGGTGGATGGAGCAGGGAATGTGGTGGCGGCCGGTATGATCATGCACACAAGCCCTACAAGCCGGGCAAAATGGAGTGACATCCTGGTGGTCAAGATGGATAGGGCGAGTGGAGCGGAGTTGTGGCGGCAGGTCCTTACCGGCACCAGTAATGATCAAGATCCTACCGATTGGGAGGATGTGGCATACGCGGTCGCAATCGATGGGGCAGGGAACGTCGTCGTCGGAGGCCGGATTATGTATACCGCCGTGGTGGTGAAGTTGGAGGGGGCCACCGGGGCGGAGTTGTGGCGGCGGTTCATTACCGGCA
>VBOO01000285.1 GCA_005877505.1 Nitrospirota bacterium | reverse complement strand
CAACACCGATCCCAGCGCCGGTCCGCGAGGGGACTTTACTGTGGTCAAGCTGGATGGCGCCACCGGTGTAGATCTGTGGCGTCAAGTTATCTGGAATGGTGAGGCCAATGCACTCGCGATTGATGGATCGGGGAATGTCGCGGCGGCAGGCTATACAACCAGCACCAACACTGGACAGGACTTTACCGTGGTCAACTTGGATGGAGCTAGCGGTGCAGAACTGTGGCGACAAGTCATTAGCCACGGCTCTTCTGTTCTTGAGGCAGCCAATGCGGTCGCGGTCGATGAGGCCGGCAACGTGGTGGCGGCAGGTGTGACCGAGAATACGGGCCCTTCTACTGACTTTACGGTCGCAAAATTCAATGTGGCCGATGGAGCCGAACTG
>VBOO01000063.1 GCA_005877505.1 Nitrospirota bacterium | reverse complement strand
TGCTCGTCACCCGCAGCCTGATCAAAGTCCCTTCAGCGGACATTCCCATCAGGCCGTTCACCGAGCGGCCCGAACTGGGCCACGGAACGTCACGGGTCGGGCTCGGCGGAGGCTGGCGGCAGGATGAGTTCTTCGAAGAGCTGAGCGTGCGCGCCGGGTACCACGACCTGCTTGACCCCGGGCTCGGGTTTACCCCTGGCGCGCAGATCGAGGCGATGAGTTTCAGCTTCCGTCATTACAACAAGCGCGACCAATCGCGCCTGGAACGGTTCAAGCTACTGGACATCGTGTCGTTAACGCCGGTGGACGCGTTGTTCAAAAGCCCGTCGTGGAAGATCAGCGCCGGCTATGACACGGTGAACCGGCATGACTGCCGATATTGCGGCAACGCCAATGTGAATGGCGGCATCGGCGCAGCGGCCGAATCGCATTGGCTGCGCCACGAGCTGTACTTCGCCTTCGCCGAGCTCGACGCCAATTACAGCCATGCCTTCGACGAGAATCACCGGATTGGTGGCGGGGGCACGGCTGGCCTTCTCGCTGATCTCACGGAGCGCTGGGCCATCCTGCTGTCGACCACGTATCTCCGGTATCCTGTTGGAGAAGATTCAGATAATTGGCGTGTGTCGTTTCAGCAGCGGTTCACGTTACAGAAAGACCTGGCCCTGCGGCTGGAGTTCAACCACTTGGACCGTCACGACAATGAAGCGGTGCTGTCCGTTCAGGTCTACTTCTAGGAGGAGGGCGTTCCGTGCTTGATCAACTCCTGGTCTATCACCCGACGCCATGGGAGGACAGGGACTGGGCGCGCCTCAGCAGGCTCCCCCTCGAGGAGGTCTGGTTCCAGGCCAAGGATGGGACCCGCCTGTTCGGCTGGCATGTGCCGGCCACAGGCCTTCCAGCAGTGCTGCTGTGGTGTCACGGGAACGCCGGCAACATCATCCACCGCCTGGAGAACATGGCGGCGCTGCACAGCCTAGGACTGTCCGTCTTTCTCTTCGACTATCGAGGCTACGGGCGAAGTGAGGGCAAGCCCTCAGAGCCCGGACTTTACCAGGACGCGCTGGCCGCCTATGAGGTCCTCGCCAAGGCCAAGCATGTTCCTCCTGAACGGATCGTGCTCTTCGGCCGCTCCCTGGGCGCGGCGGTGGCCGGCACGCTGGCAAGCCAACGTCCGGCGGCCGGCCTGATCCTGGAGTCCGCGTTCCCTTCCGTCGAGGCATTGGCCCGCTTTCACTATTGGGGGCTCCCCATGCATTTGCTGGTGAGCGCGGAGTTCAATCTCGCCGACAGGCTACGCGAGGTGCGCGTGCCGGTCCTCGTCGTCCATGGGGATCGCGACAGCCTCGTGCCGCTTCAACTGGGGCAGGCGGTCTTCGACGCGGCGCGCGCGCCGAAGGATCTCTTCGTCGTCCATGGGGCTGACCACAACGACCTGGTGCAGATCGGGGGCGCCCCCTACTTCGAGCGCCTCCGGCGATTCGTGAAAGACGTCATCGGGTGAGACAGGGCGAGGCTTGTCTGCGGCACGGCGACCTGCTATAGTCGTTTCGGCATGCCCATCGAACCGCAGTACATCGTGGTGGACCAGAAGACCTTTACCAAAGAGGACTTGGTGCTGGACAACCACGTGTACAAAAACTGTCAGATTGACAAGTGCCGGATCTATTACAGCGGCGGACCGTTCGAGCTGATCGACACGCACATCACGGAATCCGAGCTCGTCCTGAACCAGCCCGCCAAGAACATCTACGCGGCCATCCAGATCTTCCGCTCCAAGTCGCCCGGCTCCACCGTCGTCTTCGAATAGGGATCACGGGCAGGGGATCTTCCTGATTTTCCCTTCCGCAACCCTGGTGTTGCCGCACCGCTTGGTGATTTCCGAGGTTTTGAAGACCGGGTCCGTCATCCCCTTCGGCGTGAACGAGGCGACCCGCCTGGCGAAGGCCTCCGGCCACAACTCGCCGGGCGTGGCGTAGTTGAGCGAAATCTCCACGTCGAAGGAGGGGGTCCCCTCCGGCGTCGGGAAGGTAAACGTCTCCACGCGAGTCTCTTCGGCCTTGAGGGTCGTATCCTCCAGCAGCTTGACCGCATCATGGTCCATCAGCGTCCGATGGCCTTTCGCATCGGCGAAGACGCGACCGTAGACGCGTTTCTCTTTAACGACCTCCCGCAGGTTCAGTCCTTTTATGATGACTTGCAGATACACTTGATTCCAGATCGGGTGGGAGGTGGGCACGTTGTGGGGGACCAGGTTCCTCACCTTGACGATCAGCTTGGTCTGAGCTCCCTGAACGTCGGTTTCATAGTCCAGATCAAAGGCCTGCTTGCGGAGGGCCGGGGATTTGCCGTTGAACTCGTGCCCCGCGATGTCCCGCTTCTTCTCCTCGTTTGCCGACGAGTCGAAGCCCTGCGGCATATGGCAGGTCTGGCAGGTCTTCCCTTCCTTGGCCGCCTTGCTCCCCCTCCAGTTCCCGACGGCTTCGGCCGCCGGCACCCCCGGCGGGGCCACGGTATGACAGGCAAGGCAGAGATCCGATTTCTTGAAAATGTCCAGGTACTGCGAATCGTGCGCCTTGCTCTCAAGGAAGTCCTTGTAGCCGCCGAAGACGGTCCGACCCGGCTCGAGTTTAATCGAGGGATGGCCTTTTACATTCGGATCCACCGCTTTGATGAGATGGCACTGGATACAGCCGACCCCCTCGAACGTCAGGTCACCGGAGATGATTTGCTTGACCATGGCATCGACCAGATCCGGGAACACGAGCGACTGGGGCGCGTGGCAGTTGAGGCAATAGCGCTTGTCCTTCCCTTTGCTCACGTAGTCTTCCAACATGGCCCGGAACGTCGGCGACACAATCGCCCGCGCGATGGTCGATTCCTCATATTCCTCGTTGGCGCGGATGTGGCATTTCTTGCACTTGGATGAGGCCGGGAAGACCCGTTCCGGGGTCATCGGGCCTTCCTCATCGACCTTGGCGGCATACGTGCCTTGAATCCAGCCCACCCCCGCCACCACCCCCAGGATGGTGAGACCGATGGTGAGCGTCTTCACTGGCCGAGATATCCATCCCATAGCTCGCTTGCTCCCTGTCTCGCGCTGGCCGGCCACGCTACGGTAGGGTGGCGTTAGAGCGGCTTCGTTCTGAATGTCAAGATGCGGGGTTCAGCGTACTCTGCAAGCAGTTTTTGGGCGCGCTCACGCTCCGCGTCGGACTGGAGGGATTTCAGGTAGCCGTCCAGCAGCACGGGGGCAGGCTTGGGTATCAGGCTGTAGGTCAGGACCGCCTCGATCTGCAGACCATCGCCCTCTTCGCTCAGCGTCAGCTCGAAGGGAATCCGCTTGGTCGTCCCGCCCTTGACCAGGATGTCACCCAGGGGTTGATCCAGGAGTTGCTCGTACGGGGTCCCGAACGTCTTCCCGAAGGACCCCAGCGGGCGTCCATTCTTATCCTTGACGGTGACCGTGAGGAAGAACTGCTTGAGGACGGGATCGCCGTCCGGGAAATTGTGAGGCACGGCGCCATTCATGACCGCCACCTGGCCGTCCACCTTGGCGCCGTTCTTCTTGGCGTCGATCTCGAGGCGCGGCATCCATTCGGCCTGCAGGTTCCGGTTCTTCAGCATCAACCCGGGGATCACAATGCCGCGGAAGTAATGGCGGCCGATCTCGCGTGTCATGGCTCCGCGCTTCGATGTCGAGCTGCCCGTCGACTGTTCCATGTGGCAGGACTGGCACACGGTGCCCTCCAGAATCTCGCTGTCGATGGTGGGGCTTCGGTTGTCGCGCAGCTTTTCGAAATGACACGCGGCGCAGAAATTCGCGCCCTTGTAGAGCGACGAATAGAAGGAGGTATGCACCATGTTATCTTCGGGGTCCTTGAACGGACCGTACATGGTCTTGCCAGCCGTCAGTTGATAGGACGGGATCTTCTTGGGATCATCAGCCAGTTTTTCGACGAGGTGGCAGGAGGCACAGCTGATGCCCTCGACCGTGATCTTGCCGGACATGACCTGTCCGATGATCCGGTCCGTGTACTGCGGGAAGATCGTCACGGCTGGGGCATGGCAGGAGAGGCACTGTTGTTTCTTGGACGCGCTGGGATTGGTCTGCAGCCAGACCCCCATGACGGCACGGAAGACCGGCGAGGGCAAGGCCGTTCCGTGCAGCAGCGCCGCGTCCACCCGGCCCATCAGCTTGAGGTCCATGGTCATCTCGCGAAGCCCGGCCATCTCCTCATAGTGCCGGTCATGGCACTGGCGGCAGACCTCCGACCGAACGAAGACGCTTTCGATCTCCTCGATCCAGGGTTCTTTCGGGGCCTTTCTATCCTGCCCAGCTCCCTCGTGGAACAGGGCGGTGCCGAACCCGACCAGCAGGAAGGCTGCCAGGCCCGCCGCGACTGCACCGCGTCTCATGCTTCGCTCTCCACTTGCGCTCGAATTCAGGCGAGGCCCGCGCTAATCTGTACGCTTGGGCACGAAATGGAAGTTCATCTGGCCAGCCTGGCCCTGATTTTCCGGATTGGTGGGCTCCCACGTGCCAACCGTGAAATTGCCCTCGGGGAGTACCTCGGCCATCAGCCGCCCGAAGTCTTCAAGGGTACGAACCGGCTTTTTATTGATCTCGGCGATGACCGCGCCCACCTTGATGCCGGCCAACTCCGCCAGGCTATCGCCGATCACCTCGAAGACCGCGACGCCTTCGGCCGAACGCAGGTTCAGTTCCTTACGGATGTCCTCGGTGACCGGTCCGACGATCAGCCCAAACTCCTCAGCCATCGCGATGATGTCCTTCTGCTTCTTGTCCGCAGCCTTGTCCGGAGTCAGCGCCACGCTTTTCTTGTCTGTCGTCGCGTCCGACGCCGCGTGGGATATGCTCATCACCATCCCCAGTAAGACTACGCTGCTCAAGACTATTCTCAGACAACGCATCGGGTTCAGCTCTCCTTCTTTTCAACCCGCTCGGAAGGGATCGGATCGATGATCAACTGAAGCCAGGGCGCGACGGCCTTTTGCCCGTTGCGCTCCTTGTTCTCTCCGTTCCAGACCGCAAAGGCGGCCGTCTGCATGCGACCGGGCCCGAACGCGGCATCGTTGTCGGGATCCCGCGTCTCCATGGAGCGCTTGAACACGACCCTCCAGCGCCCCTGCTCCCAGACGGCATTGCCCTGCACGGTCCCCTGCCCGCGCTTGCTGGTGAGCGTGCTGAAGCCTCCGCCCAAGAGGTCCTCGACCGAAGAGGCCCGGCGCGGGATGACTTCGAAACGCCGGATTTGTCCCTCATCACCGCCCGCCTTGCGTTCCTCCTCCTTCGCCTTCCGCCGGTCGATATCGGTCTGCCAGTCTGCCTTCCAATGCCAGATGTTCAAGTAGTGATCCAATTGCCCCATGCAGAAGAAGGCCGGGGCGTCCCCAAGCGGGAAGGAGATGGCCGCCCCGTCGCGGAAGGTCCCGGGGGTGAGGCGATCGTTCTTCGTCGGATCCTGCCACTCCAGGAGGAAGGCCAATTCCTTGCCGTTATGGAGGGAGCGGACGGTCAGCGATTTGATGGTCGGATCAGGCAGGCTCGGCCGCGTGATGACCTGGCCGCTGAGCGGAATGACCATCGGGGTCGCCTTGCTCCAATCCGGCGACTTCGGATCAAAGGGCAAGTCGCCGGTGATGTAATAGGAGCGGATGAAGAGCCCTTGCGAGCTGACCACCTGGACGCCGAGCCCGTAGCACCCGATCACGAGGAGCAGTAAGACTATGAGGAGACCCTGGACCCGGCGACGTGCCTTGGCACCAGGAGCACTCCAACCCATCGTCACCCCCCATTGACGGAGCGTCACGGCCTCCCTTGCGCATGGGAGGGCCAGCACTAGTACAGCTTCAACCGGCGAATCTTGTTCTCGCCCCGCTCGCAGATGTAGAGGAACCCGTTCTGGTCCAGCGCCAGGCCGGCCGGCGAATTGACCACCGCCTCCACGGCCACGCGCCCATCGCCGTGCTTGATCATCTCCTTGTCCACGGCCTTGACGAACTTGGCCATGCCGCACCCGCCCATGGCGCCAGAGTCCTTGTAACCGCTCTCTCCGTTCCCGGCCACCGTGGTGATGATGCCCGTCCCCGCTTCCACGCGGCGCACCCGATGGTTCATCGCGTCGGAGATGTACATGTGCCCGAACGAATCGAAGGTCACCGCCTCCGGCGCATTGAGCATGGCTTGGGTGGCCGGCTTGCCGTCCCCATCGTAGCCGAAGAAGCAGACGCCCGCGACCGTGGTCACAATGCCTGTCTTCATGTCGATCTTCCGGATGCGGTTGCTGCCCTTGTCCGCCACAAAGACGTCATCATGCGCATCCACGGTGATGGCGACCGGATCATGGAACCGGACCTCGGCCCCCCGCTTACCGTCGTCCCGATACACGCTCATGTCCATGCCGTCCGGTGAACATTCCGGACGCAACCAGCCGTGATCGTCACTGAAATCGATCCCGATGGCGTCCCCGGAGAGGACCACGAGGTTCTTGGCGATCAACGGGCTGTCCCGGTCGTCGTCGTCCTTCGACCACAGGCCGGCGATGGTGGTGATCTGCTTGGTCTCCGGGTCATACATGCGGATGCGATGGGCCTGCCCATCCACAATGAACAGTCGGTCCCGCGAATCGAACGCGATGGCGCTCGGATACGTGAGGTTCACCTCGAGCGTCGCGCCATCGCCGTTGAAGCCGAACTCGCCGGTCCCGGCGATGGTGTCGATGACCCCGGTCTTCATATCGACGCGGCGGACGCGGTTGCTTCCGGAATCGCAGATGTACAGATCGCCCTTTGAATCGAACGCCACGTCCAGCGGCAGGTACAGCCCCGCCTCGGCGGCGGGCCCGCCGTCGCCGCTGTAACAGGTTTCTCCGATGCCCGCCACGTGGCTGATGATGCCCGTCGCCAGTTCGGTCCGGCGCACACGATCGGACCCGGACTCCGCATAGTAGAGGAACTGGTCTTGCGGGTCGATCGCGACCCCGACCGGCAGCGGCATGCCTGCCTTCGTCGCCGGCTTGCCGTCCCCCGTGCTGCGTGATTTCCCGTTGCCCGCAAAGGTCTCGATGATCCCAACGGCGATGACGCTGCTCTCCATCGATGCCCCTTCCCTCACGCTGAGGATTTCATACCTTCGGTGGCTCCGATCTCACAGGCGGAGGCGCCGTGGGAGGCGGAGATGGCGGCGGAGCGCCGCCGGGCAGGCCGGTTTGCGCCGCCGCGTCCGCAGCAGGCTGCGCGCCTGGCTGCTGGATCTGCCCTTGTTGCGCGCTGGCCTCCGCTTCAATGGCGTCCGCTTCATGCACCGACTTCTTAAAGCCCTTAATTGCTTTGCCCAGGCCTTCACCAAGCTGCGGGAGCTTTCCGGCCCCGAAGATGATCAGCACGATGAAGAGAATTAGGACCAGCTCGGTGATGCCCATGCTTCCAAACATAGCTGCGCTCCCTCCCGGTGGCTCCGGTTACTTCTCCTTCGACTCCGTCGCGGCGCGTCGCGAGGCAAACCGCTGCTTGAGCCGCTCGCGCGTCTGGTCGGCTTCGGTAAACCGCTTGGCCTTCTCATAGGTGCTGATCAGGTTGTAGTACGCCAAGGGCTCCTCCGGATTGTTCTCCACCGCCGCCTCCAGCACCCCGATCGCTTCCTCCGGCTTGCGCAGGTTCAGGTAGATCTCCATCAACGCGAAGGCCGCTTCCAGATTGTGCGGGTCGAGCTCGAGCACCCGGCGATAGGCCATGATGGCGCTGTCGATCGTATGGAGGTCGGAGATATGCCGCAGGTCGAGCTTTTCATAGACCTTCGCCAACTGGAACCAGGCGAGCGGGTCATCCGGGGTGACCTCCACGAGCTTTTCAAACAACGGCATGGCCTCCATGTACTCGTCTCGATCGAACTGCGCCCGTCCGAGATTGAAGAGCGCCAGGACGTCCCGCGGATTGGTCTCCAGGGCCTTCCGGTACTGGGCGATGGCGTCTTCGATGTTCCCCTTTGTCGCATGGATGGTGCCGAGGTTCGCATAGTACATGGCGAGCGACTGGTCCATCTGCTTACGGATGGCTTCGGCCATCTCGATGGCCTTCGACACGTTCGCCAGCGCCTCATCCAGCAGGCCCTTGGCGAAATAGATCTCGCCCAGGCGGCACTGGGCCTGGAAGTCCTCAGGGTCTTCCTCGAGCAGCTTCTTGATCTCCGCCATTTCTTCATCGAGGCTCAGCGGCGCCTCAACGGCCTCATCGGCTGGCTTGGCGTCCGGCTGCAGGCCTCGGTCGGTGCCGGCATCAATCTTGGTCACATCCCCGTCGGTCATACGTGCTCCGCTCAGGACACGCCGTGCGCTGTGGCAGGACGATCGGCCATCCCCGCCGGGAGGAGTTGGCCGACCGATTCGCGGGCGTCGATCCTCCCGTCATTCACAAGCAGCAAGAAACCCACGATCACAAACAGGGTCAGATGGGACAACTGCAAGGCGTACCCCGCGATGAACATCAGGACCAGCCCGTAGCCGGCGCGCCGCCCCATGCCGATCTGCTTGATCACCGTGTATGACCAGAACAGCAACCCGGCCACATAGAGCGCGAACGGCAGGTAGAAGGTGTATCCCATCCCCATCTGGAAAATCCAGCCGATGCCCTGGCTCGCCTGGCGGACCTGCCTGGCCAGGGCTGGATCGAAGAGTTCGAGCACGCCATCCATCACGAGCATGGCGAGGAACAGGGCCGCCCACGCGCCCGCAAACTGCAGGGACCGCCGCCGCTGCCGCCGGTTCTTCGTCCGGAGGGTGAACCCGGAGTATACGGCGAAGACGAGCACGGTCGCCACCACCATCAGGGCTTCGCCGAGTCGGCTGATGGCATGGACCAGCGGCGGGGTCGTGACGATCCCCAACCACCCGTACGTGGTGGTCGAAATTTGATAGTAGAGCCAGCTCGACACGCCCGCCCCGTAACAGAGCGCCAGGGCCCGAGCCGTCGGGGCAGGATTGGCCCGGCAATACTGGATCACGAGGGTCCACAGGAGCACGGCCGTCAGCCCGTTGTAGACGACCGAGCCCATCATGCGTGGCGGGAACAGCAGGAACGCGGCCGTCAGCGCCAGGAGCAGCGACACCATCGGCACAACGATCCGGTCCAGGGGCCGGGCCAGCAGCCCGTTCATCTTGTAGAAGAGCAGCACCAGCAAGACGAGGAACACGAGGATCGCTGAAAAGTTCAACAAGACGAAGCCGACCGCCGACGCCCCACGCAGGAAATACTCAATGACCACGTATTCCTTCGCGACCTTGGACAGGTGCATCCCCAGCCGGGACACCAGACGGTAGAGGATGAGCTCGCAGAGTCCCGCGGCCAGCAAGGCCTTCAGGAGATATTCCAAGAGCAAGCTGCCGGCCTCGGAGCCGACGCGAGCTTTCTGTGGCATCATGGACTCGGCCATCAGAGCCTCTTCACGGGATCGATCACGCCTCTCTTACCCCGTCGCGACCGGGTGCGTCTTCGCGCGGGCGATGTACAGCAATCCGTCCGCCATGGAGTAATTGAACGGCAGCTCGCACACGACCTCGCTGATCTTCTCGTACACGTACTGGTAGACCCGTTCCGCTTCGTCTGGCGTCATCCCCTCCATCACCTCGTAGAAGTAGCCCAGGCTGAGGTCCTCCGTGGCTGGCCGCATGATCCGCCGGATGCCGTAGCTGGCCGGGTCGCTCATGATCGGCGCTTCTTTCTCCAGATCGAAGAGGCAGGGCTGGCAGGAGAAGCCGTAGGACGAGTGCAGCCGGGTGTGCCCGATGATGAAATTCGCGGTTTCTTTCGCTTCCGCCTCCGTCTCGGTGGGGAAGCCGATCAGGATATAACAGTGCACGGC
>VBOO01000062.1 GCA_005877505.1 Nitrospirota bacterium | reverse complement strand
AAGAGATTTTCCGCGGCCCAGACCATGCACGTGCCCTCTTCCATCAGCGTGACCCCGCCGGATCCCAGCATGGACCCGGCCTGCGCGACTGACTCAAAGTCCATCTTGACATCCAGGTACTCTGGGGTCAGGAAGGCGGCCGACGCGCCGCCTGGGATGAAGGCCTTGAGGGGCTTGTCGCCGCGCATGCCGCCGGCGATCTCATAGATCATCTCCCGGAACGTGATGCCCATCGGCACCTCGTAATTGCCCGGGCGTTTCACATGCCCGCTCAGGCAGAAGATCCGCGTGCCCGTGCTCTTGGGTGGGTGCCCGATTGCGGCGAACCATTCCGGCCCACGGTTGACGATATGCGGGATATTCGCCAGCGTCTCGACGTTGTTCACCACGGTTGGCTTCTGGAACAGCCCGTGCGTGGCGGGGAACGGCGGCTTGATGCGCGGCAGGCCCCGCTTCCCTTCCAGTGACTCCAGCAAGGCGGTCTCCTCACCGCAGATGTACGCGCCGGCGCCGCGGTGCATGTAAATGTCCAGGGCGAATCCAGTCCCCAGGATGTTCGAGCCCAGGTAGCCGGCCCGGGAGGCTTCTGCCAGCGCGCGTTCTAGGATTTTGGCGCCGAGGACGAACTCCCCGCGGATATAAATGTACGCGGTGTGCGCGCTGATGGCGTAGGCTGCGAGGATCATGCCCTCGATCATCTGATGGGGGTCGCGCTCCATCAACTGGCGGTCCTTGAACGTGCCGGGCTCGCTCTCGTCGGCGTTGCAGACCAGGTAGCGCGGGCCCGGGTGGTCCTTCGGGATGAAGGACCACTTCACGCCGGTCGGGAAGCCGGCCCCGCCCCGCCCCCGCAGCCCGGACTTCTTGGCCATCTCGATGATGTCAGCCGGCGCGATCTTGCCCAGCGCTTTCCTTAGCGCCCGGTAGCCGCCCGCGCGCTCGTAGTCGGCCAGCGAGCCGGTGTAGCCCGCCTGCATCATGTTCTTGAGAAGGATAGGTTCGTACCTGTTCATCAGCGGCGCTTTTGCACTTTTGCAGAGGCACCCCCACCCATCCCTCCCCCCTCGAGGGGGAGGGTCAGGGTGGGGGGGAACATGAACGGCCCGCTTTTCAAAGACGAACAGCCGTCGCGCTTCAGGTCGTCCAGGATGCGGTTCACCTTCTTCTGGGTCAGTTGCTCGTAGTAGTCGTCGTTCACCTGCATCATGGGCCCGGTCCCGCAGGACGCCAGGCACTCCACCTCGCTCAGCGTGAACAGGCGGTCCGGGGTCGTCTGGCCGGGCTTGATGCCGAGCTTGGCGTGGATCCAGCCCAGCAACTGCTCCGAGCCGACGAGCGCGCACATCAGCGAGCGGCAGACCTGGATGTGGTACTTGCCGATCGGCTGGCGGTTGAGCATCGTGTAGAACGTCGCGGTCTCATAGACTTGCGGCGGCGTGAGGCCCAACAGCCCCGCGATCTCCCTCATCGCCGTCTCTGGTACGTACCCGTGCTCCTCCTGCGCCAGCCAGAGCAGCGGCAGCAGGGCCGCGCGCTTTTCTGGGTAGCTGCCTAGGATTTCGGTGATCTTGTCCTTGTGCTTCTCGATCAACATCTGGTCCCTCGTTAATCGCCCCCCACCCACCCCCTCGAGGGGGGAGGGGAGGGTCTCACCGGTCGCACTCTCCCATGACGACGTCGTACGTGCCGAAGATCGTCACGATGTCGGCGATGAGATAGCCGCGCGCCATGTGGTCGAACGCTCCCAAGTGGACGAACGAAGGCGAGCGGATCTTCAGACGATAGGGTTTCGGCCCGCCGTCGCTGACGATGAAAAAGCCCAGTTCCCCTTTCGGGGCCTCCGAGGCGCAGTAGGTCTCGCCCTTGGGCGGCTTGAAGCCCTGCGTGAAGATGATGAAGTGATGGATCAGACTCTCCATGTCCCGCATCACTTTCTGCTTGGGCGGGGGAATGACCTGGGGCACATCGGCTATGATCGGGCCGTCCGGCAGTTGCGCCAGGCACTGGCGGATGATTTTCGCGCTCTGCCGCATCTCCTCCATGCGGACCCAATACCGGTCGTACGTGTCGCCGTTCTTTCCGATGGGGACTTCCCATTCCACCTTGTCATAGGCGCCGTAGGGCTCGGCCTTGCGGACGTCGTAGGCGATGCCGGACCCGCGCAGGACCGGGCCGGTACAGCCGAAATTGATGGCGTCTTCGGCGGAAATCACGGCGATGTTCTTGGTCCGCGACAGCCAGATGCGGTTGTTCAGCAGGAGCTCGTCGTACTCGTGGAGGTGCTCCGGAAACGTGCCGAGGAAGGCGTTCATCCGCTGGACAAGGTCCGGTGTGAAGTCGCTGTCCACGCCGCCGATCCGGTAGTAATTTAAGGTCAGCCGCGCGCCGCAGAGCTTCTCGAACAGGTCTAACAGGACTTCGCGCTCGCGAAACGTCCAGAAGAAGACGGTCATGGCGCCGATGTCGAGGGCCTGGGTGCCGAGCCAGAAGAGGTGCCCGATGATCCGCTGCATCTCGGCGACAATCGTCCGGATGTACTCGCCGCGTGCGGGGACTGTAATGTTGAGCAGCTTTTCCACGGCCCTCACGTAGGCGTAGTTGTTGGTCATCGAGCACACGTAGTCCAGACGGTCGGTGTGCGGGATGATCTGCTGGTACGCCAGGCCCTCGCACAGCTTTTCGACGCCCCGATGCAGGTAGCCGAGGTCCGGCGTGGCCTTCACGATGCGCTCGCCTTCGAGCTCCAGCACGATGCGGAGCACTCCGTGCGTGGCCGGGTGCTGCGGGCCCATGTTGAGCAGGAGCTCTTCCTGGCGGCGCACGGGTTGGACGTCCTCGGGCAGCCCTTCGGCTTCTTTCAGGAAGGGCCGTTGTTGCTCTTCCGGGACTTCGCCGGCGGCCACTGCGGGAGTGGCCTGCTCGTCGAGTCGCGGCAGGAACGGGAACGTGCCGCGCCAGCCCCGTCCTTCCGTGGGGAAATCCTTGCGCAGCGGGTGCCCTTCCTCGTAGTCCTCCGGCAGCAGAATGCGGCGCAGGTCCGGATGGCCAGAGAACTTGATACCCATCAGGTCATAGACCTCGCGCTCGAGGAAGTTGGCGCCTTTCCAGACGGTTGTGACCGTCGGGACAGTCGGATTGTCTTCCGGGATATGGGCTTTGAGCCGGAGCCGGTGGTTGCGCGGCAGCGACTTGAGCAGGTAGATCAGCTCGAACCGGTCCTCTTCTTCCGGGTAGTCCACCGCGAGGATGTCCGAGAGCATGTCGAAGGACATTTCAGGATCGTCGTGTAGGAACCGCGCGATCTCGGGGATGGCCGCTGGCTTCACCTGGGCGACGAGGTCCCGGTAGGGCCCCTCTTCGCGGACTGCGCGCACGGCGTCGGGGAACCGGTCCTTCAGCTTGGTGAGTAGCGGATGCATGGGGGTTATTTGACCAGGACTTTCTCCTTCATGATTTTCTGCTGCAGCTTGATAAGCCCGTCCAACAGCGCTTCCGGCCGCGGCGGGCAGCCGGGGATGTACACGTCCACCGGCACGATCTGGTCCACCCCCTGCACCACGCTATAGGAGTTGTAGTGGTTGCCGGATGTCGCGCAGGAGCCCATGGAGATGACGTAGCGGGGCTCCGGCATCTGGTCGTAGATGCGGCGGATGATTGGCGCCATCTTGCGGGTCACGGTGCCGGCCACAATCATCAGGTCCGACTGCCGGGGGGACGCCCGGAAGACCCCCGCCCCGAAGCGGTCGATGTCGTAGCGGGACGATACCGTCGCGATCATCTCGATGGCGCAGCAGGCCAGCCCGAACGTCATCGGCCAGAGCGACCCCTTGCGGCACCAGTTGATGGCGGCGTCCAGGGTAGTCGTCACAAAGTTGGCGTCAAGCGACCGTTCCATCAGTCCCATAAATTCCTACTCCGTCGGCCGATCCTTTCGTCCGGCGCGGCCTTTCTCGTTCGGCCTCCTCGACGTACCACAGTACGCCTGCGTCGTCCTCACTTGCGAGAAGCCACGGCGGCCTTCGGTCTCGACCGCCTCGCTACGGAATTGAATGGGCCTTGTCAGTCCCATTCCAGCGCTCCCTTCTTCCAGGCGTAGAAGTAGCCAACGAGCAGGATCGCGATGAAGACCAGCATCTCGACCAGCGCGAAGAGGCCGAGCTGGTTGAAGATGACGGCCCAAGGGATGATAAACACCGTCTCGATGTCGAAGATCACGAACAGCATTGTAATGATATAGTAACGCATCGGGACTCTGGCGCGCGCGTCGTGAAAGACCGGCGCGCCGCTCTCGTAGGGCATGAGCTTGGCCTTGTAGGGACGTGAGGGCCGGACGAAATAGCCTGCCATGATGGAACCGACGCCGAAGGCAGCGGCGATCACCAGGAAGTAGAGGATCGGCAGATAGTTCTGGACGATCAGATCAGGCATCAGGGGACCGCACTGATATTTTCCCTCTCCGGGGCTGCCCGTTGCTCTTCAGATGCAACGGGCCATGGGAGAGGGTTAGGGTGAGTGTTCTGTGCGTTGTGCCCCTCACCCTGGCCCTCTCCCCGTGGGGGAGAGGGGAGTCTCATAAGGGGGTCTAGGAAGTACGGCCGTGTCCGCAGTCCGTCGAGCTGGGGCGCGGGCATGCCCTTGTGCTGGATCAAGATCTTGTACGTGGTGCCCATGCCGTCTGGCCGGAGCAGCTCTCGCATCGCGGCCGACTGGGGCGACTCCGGAGCCAGGCCGGTGAAGGCTGACTCGATGCCCAGGCCGGTCAGGAAGTGCAGTTGATTCGTGAACCCGGTCACCTCCAGGCCCACGTCCTGCCCCGCCAGGGCCAGGCTCGTGAAGTCCACGTGCGCCGTCAGGTCCTGCTGGCCGACGCGAACGTACGGCGAGTCCGACACGGTGTGCCGGTAATAGCCGAGTAACGTGCCGGTCCTCCTGGTCGGCGCGAACAAATCGGCGGCGGCGTGGCCGTAGTCGATGGTCACGACGAGGCCGCGGCGCACACGCACGCCGACCTGCCTCATCCAATCGAGCGCCTGCAGATTGACCTCCGCCTGCTGGCCGACCTCCAGGCTGATTCCGAGACGCGCAAAATAGGCTTCTAGGGCGGGGCTGAACGGCGGACCTTCGATTTCAACAAAGCGCCCCCCCACCTTTCCCTCTCCATGACCCGTTGAGTGACCCATTGCATCCACAGAGCAATGGGTGCCCCGAAGAGCAACGGGTGCCCCGGGCGAGGGTTCAGGGTTCCATCCGACATAGATCTCGCGCAGGCCCGATGGCCGCTTGACGACGCGGTGCACCGGGAACGCGTCCACCAGTTCGTTGGAAAGAAACACGCCCGTGATCGAGTCAGCCGGTACGGCGTCCAGGCGCGAGGCCCAGTCGATACGCACACCCGCACCCATGAGTTCGCGCAGACGCTGTCGCTGTGTTTCGAGCATGGCTGGGCTCCGTTCCCCCAGGAGGTACCGTAGGCGGGCAAGGATCTCCGGACGGTCCCGCCGATACGTGTTTAACAGTTGTTCGGCGAGGAGCCCTTTGCCGGCTCCCATCTCCACGATCATGAACTCACCTGACGAAACAATTTCATCGGCGGCTTGGGCGACCTGCCGTCCGACCAACGCGGCGAAGATGGGATGCACGTCAAGACTCGTGTAGTAGTCCCCTTCGCGTCCGATGCGCGGTCCAGCGGTCATGTAGTAGCCGAAGTCAGGGTCGTAGAGCGCCGCCTCCATGAAGGCGGCGAAGGAGATGGGGCCTCCCCGCTCGATGCGGGCGACCAGTTTCTGGACCAGACCGGGATGACCGAGTTCCACAGGTGCTCCTCTGCAAACTTGTGACAAAATTTCCTGAAAGAGGAAGCGGTTACCATAGCCTAGGTTCTTCGAGTTAGTCAAGCTGAAACTCGTTGTTGGAACAAGGGGTTGGAGCGTCTTCAGGCACCAGAAAGACCGGCTTTTTATCTGCCTGGACGACGCTACTCGGAGACGTGGATCTTGTTAGGGCCCTCGGCCTTGGCTCGGTACATCGCTTCGTCAGCCTTGCGCAGGAGCTCTTCCTTGCTCTGCGCATGGTCGGGAAAGCCAGCGATCCCGATGCTGGCGGTGAGACGCGCCTTGATCCCTTCTTCGCTCAGAAAGGTGTGGGAGGTGATGGCCTCGTGGAGGCGTTCGGCCACGGCGTGGGCCGTGGCTACCGTGGTCTCCGGCAGGATCACCACGAACTCGTCGCCGCCGTACCGGGCCAGGATGTCCACGTCGCGGATGCTCTTTGTCATGATCTGGGCCAGCTCGGCGAGGCACTGGCTGCCCATCAGGTGGCCGTGCTGGTCGTTGATCTTTTTGAAGTCGTCGAGGTCCAGAAAGATCAGCGCCATGATGGAGCCGTAGCGCCGGCAGCGGCGCGCTTCCCGATCCAGCGCCTGTTCCAGGTACCGGGCGTTGTGGAGCTTCGTCAGTTCGTCGGTGACCCCGAGGCTCGCCGCTTGCTCCTGCAGATTCGCCCGCTCCAGCGCGATCGAGGCCTGCTCGGCCAGATGCGTGAGGAGATGCAGGTCCTGGCGGTCAAAGGGCCTGCCGACCTTGTTCACCAATTCCAGCACCGCGGCGGGCCGTTTCCGGCTGTAGATCGGCACGCAGAGGACGGATCGTGTGACGAAGCGGGTCGCCTGGTCGATCGCGGGCAAGAAACGCCGGTCTTTTCTGGTTTCGTTGACCACGGCGGGCTTGCCGCGCTGGGCGACCCATCCGACGATGCCCTGCCCGGATTTGATGCGAAGGCCTTTGAGGCGTCGGGCCTTGGGGCCGCCGACCATGTCGAAGACCAGTTCGCGGGTGGATGGATCGATCAGGAACAGCGACCAAGCTTCACACCGGATGAACGCCTTGGCTTTGTCGAAGATCACGCGCAGAACTGATCGGGGCTCGCGGGCGGAGGTCAGGGCGCGCGTCGTTTCGATCAGGAGGCGCATCTCGCGCACGAGCGCAAAGGCCCGGCCATGCACGCCGGAAGGCGGCTTGCGCGGCGGGCTTCGTCTGGTGCGGGACTGCGCGGGGGTCGGCATGACGTCGGTGACGGGCGCTCAGGCCCCGTGGCACTTCTTGTATTTCTTCCCGCTGCCGCACGGGCACGGGTCGTTCCGCCCGACTTTTTCTCCCGCTCGTCGCACGGTCCTGTCGCTGTTCCCGGCGCCAGCGTCCTCGCCGCGGTTCAGTTTCAACAGCGGCGGCCGGCGGGGGCGTGTCTGCACAGGGGGCGGCTGCTCGCCCTGCACGATCTGGATGCGGAACAGGTGCTCGAGCACATCCCGCTCGTACTGGTCCATCATTGCGGCGAACATGTCGAAGGCTTCCCGTTTGTACTCGATCAGCGGATCTTTTTGGCCGTACCCGCGCAGTCCGATGCCTTCCCGCAGGCTGTCCATGCCGAGCAGGTGGTCTTTCCACAGCGTGTCGATGGTGCGGAGCATGACCATCTTCTCCAGGCGCCGTAGAAGGTCCTGGCCAAGTTCCCGCTCCTTGGCGGCGTAGGCCTCGTGGACCTTGCGGACCAGCTCCTCGCGCAGGGCCTCGAAGCCCATCTCCTTGAACTCGGCCACGCGGTCCTTGAGGTCGATCGAGAACTGCGCGTACACCGCGTCCGCGAGCCCCTTGAGATCCCACTCTTCTGCATAGGTCTCCTTGGGACAGTGGATGTCCAGCAGCGCGTCCAAGACCTCTTCGGCACCCGCCTTGACGTCCTCGGAGAGATCCTCGCCGCCCAGGATCATCCGCCGCCGCTCGTAGATGACCTCGCGCTGCTTGTTCAGCACGTCGTCGTAATCGAGGAGTTGCTTACGGATCTCGAAATGGTGAGCCTCGACCTTCTTCTGGGCGTTCTCGATGGCGCGGGTCACCATCCTGGCCTCGATCGGGACGCCCTCCTCCATGCCGAGCTTGAGCATGATCTTGGAGATGCGGTCGGAGCCGAAAATGCGGAGCAGGTCGTCTTCCAGGGACAGGTAGAAGCGGGATGAGCCGGGGTCGCCCTGGCGGCCGGCGCGGCCGCGGAGCTGGTTGTCGATGCGACGGCTCTCATGCCGCTCGGTGCCCAGGATGTGCAGGCCGCCGAGGGCGACGACCGCCTTTTTCTCTTCCTCGCAGTCGGCCCTGATCTGATGGAGCAGCGCGGACTGCCGCTCGGGCGGCATCTCCGGGTCGGCGTACAACGCCTTCTTGAACAGGAAATCGGGGTTGCCGCCGAGGAGGATATCGGTCCCTCGGCCCGCCATGTTCGTCGCGATGGTGACGGCGCCTTTGCGGCCGGCCTGGGCGATGATCTCGGCTTCCTTTTCGTGATGCTTGGCGTTCAGGACGCTGTGCTTGATGCCGTGCCGGACGAGATAGCCAGCCAGCCGTTCCGACTTCTCGATTGAAATGGTGCCGACCAGGACCGGCTGCCCCCGCTTGTGGCACTCGATGATCTCGTCCACGATCGCGTTGAACTTCTCCTTCTCGGTGCGGTACACCACGTCCGGGAAGTCCGGCCTGATGAGGGGCCGATTGGTCGGGATGACGACCACGTCCAGGTTGTAGATCTTGGCGAACTCGCCGGCCTCGGTGTCGGCCGTGCCGGTCATGCCGGCGAGCTTGTGATACATCCGGAACAGGTTCTGGAAGGTGATCGACGCCAGCGTCTGGTTCTCGTTGGCGATCTTGACGCCCTCTTTCGCCTCGACCGCCTGGTGCAGGCCGTCGGACCAGCGGCGTCCGGGCATCAGCCGGCCCGTGAACTCATCCACGATGATCACTTCGCCATCTTTGACGACGTAGTCCACGTCGCGGTGGTACATCGCGTGCGCCCGCAAGGCCTGGACGACGTGGTGCACCAGGTCCATGTTGGCCAGGTCGTAGAGGTTCGTCACGCCCAGGGCGCGCTCTACCTTCTCGTTGCCTTCCTCGGTGAGCGCGGCCGTTCGGGTCTTCTCCTCGATCGTGTAGTCCACGTCACGCTTGAGCATCGGGATGATGCGGTCGATGCGGTAGTAGAGGTCGGTCGAGTCCTCGGTCGGCCCCGAGATGATCAGCGGCGTGCGGGCCTCGTCGATGAGGATGCTGTCCACCTCGTCGACGATGGCGTAGTGCAGCTCGCGCTGCACGCAGTCCGCCAGGTCCCCTACCATGTTGTCCCGCAGGTAGTCGAACCCGAATTCGTTGTTGGTGCCGTAGGTGATGTCGGCGCCGTAAGCCTCCTGCCGGGTGCAGGGACGCAGGTGCTGGAGGCGCTTGTCTTCCGCCTCGTAGGTTGGATCGTACAGGAACGAGGCCTCGTGCTGGATTACGCCCACGGAGAGGCCGAGGTTGTGGTACAGGGGGCCCATCCACTGGGCGTCGCGCTTGGCCAGGTAGTCGTTGACCGTGACGAGGTGCGCGCCCTTGCCTTCCAGCGCGTTGAGGAAGAGGGCCAGCGTGGCGACCAGGGTCTTGCCTTCGCCGGTCTTCATCTCTGAAATCTTGCCCTCGTGCAGGACCATGCCGCCGATGAGCTGGACGTCGAAGTGGCGCATCTCCAGCTTGCGCTTCGACATCTCCCGGCAGACGGCGAAGGCGTCCGTCAGGACGTCATCCAGCGTGGCCCCATCGGCCAGGCGTTTCTTGAACTCGTCGGTCTTCGCGCGCAGGTCGCCGTCAGAAAGACGGGCGAGGGAAGGCTCTTTGGCGCTGACCTCGGCGACCAGGGGGCCCATGCGCTTGAGCTCACGCTCGTTCTTGCTGCCGAAAATCTTGTTGAGCACGATGTTGATCATGGCGCGTCCACGTCCACAGCCTCCTCAAGTATACTGAAATGCCCCGCGCAAAGAAACAGCGATTCCCCGTAGTTGACCCTTCCGGAGCGCTGGGCGAAAATGAGGCCATGCGGGGCGAGCACGGCAACATCGGTATTTTCATCCTGACCCATCTCTTGGTCGCGATCCTGGTGGGGTTCTTCCTCTGGAGCATCTTCCCCGAACCGTGGAGGGAGTTCCTGCGCAACGGTCCCTGGGGAGTCGCGGCGGTCGGCCTGGCCGGCGTCATCATCGTCCTCTCCATCGTCCGGGGAGCGCATGCGCGCCGCGAACACAAGCGCGCCCGCGACCGGGTCGCAAAAGTCTTCCGGGAGGCGACCGACCCCGCCCTGCAAAAACGCGCGGCCCTCTGGCTCGTCGAGCATGACCGGGACCACCCCGAACGGCTGGCCGACGCCGGCTCCGCGCTGTTTGATGTGTTACTGCGCGTGCTCAAGACGGATCCGGAGAAGCTGGACCGGACGCGGGCGGCCAATGGCTTGGGCGTCCTGGGCGACCCGCGGGCCATCGCGCCCTTGTTGGCGGCGACCACGGACGAGTACGCCTTCGTACGGGCCGAGGCGGCCTTGGCGCTGGGCAAGCTGAAGGCGAAACAGGCGGAGACGCGGCTACGCGAGATGGTCGAGGACGATTGGGATCCTAACGCGAGAGGCCGGGCCCGGGAAGCCCTGGAACGGATCGCCGGTTGACATGGCAAGAAAAAGCCGCAGTTCTCACGTCGAGAAAGGACTATAAAAGTAAAAAATACTCGGCCAGACACCCAAGTTCACTCTTGAGAAGCCCGGATGGAAAGGTTAGGATTCGGGGTCCTCGACTGGGCTTCGGCTCAAGTGCGTCATAGGCTATCGGTGACATCTGCATAATGGAAAGTAAAGTTTCACGGCCGACGCCCGCCTCGCCGAAGGCCCCGGCACCCAAGATGGCTCCCGCCTCCGCTCCGCTGGTCCCCGAGTCAGACGCGCCGAAAATCGCCGCGTTTACCCACTTGCACGACTATCTGATCTACGCCCGCGACATCGGGTGCTCGGACCTGCACATCAATGTGGGGTCCCCTCCCGTCATCCGGAAGTACGGTCGGCTCGCGCCGCTTCCGCGCGCGCCATTCACTGCCGCAGAGACCGAAGCTCTCTTGTTCGAGATTCTGACCGACGAACAACGGCGGCGCATTCACACCGAGCTGGCGCTCGACATTCGCTACACCCTGCCGCACCATGGCCGGTACCGGAGCTGTATCGTCAAGCAGCGGATGGGGTGGGACGGCTCCTTCCGGATGGTGCAGTCGCGCGTTCCGTCGTTCGAAGAGTTGGGCCTCCCCGAGCAGTTGAAGCGCCTCACCGAGTTCCATCAGGGGCTCGTCCTGGTCACGGGGCCGAACGGCTGCGGCAAGTCCACCACCCTGGCCGCCATGGTAGAGCTGGTGAATCAGCACCGCGAGGAACACATCATCACGATCGAAGATCCGGTCGAGTTCAACCTCGTTCCGGCCAAATCTCAAATCAACCAGCGCGAGGTCGGCTCGCACACCAAGGGCTTCTCGGAGGCGCTGCGGGCCGCGCTGCGAGAAGACCCGGACGTGATCATGATCGGAGAACTGCGCGATCGGGAGACTGTGTCGCTGGCCATCACCGCGGCTGAGACCGGGCACCTGGTGTTCGGTACGATCCATACGACCTCGGCGGCGCGCACGATCGATCGGATCCTCGATTCGTTCCCGCCCGACGAGCAGTCCCAGGTGCGCAGCATGATCTCGGAGTCCATCAGAGGGGTTCTGTGCCAGCAACTCATCCCGCGCAAAGACGGCAACGGACGCGCCCTGGCGATGGAAATCTTGCTGAACACGCAGGCGGTCAGCAATCTCATTCGCGAGCGCAAGCTGTTCCAGATCCCCTCGATCATTCAGACGTCCAAACAGCAGGGGATGATCCTGCTCGACAACTCGTTGATGGATCTCGTGACCCGCGGGGTCATTGACGGCAGCGAAGCATACTATGCCGCTGACAAGAAGGAGCAGTTCACGAAGTGGGCACCACGCATCGACGGCGTTGCGCTCGAGGCTTGAGTGATGGCGCGGATCGATCGGTTGTTCACTGACATGTTAGCCGGGGACGGCTCGGACTTGCACCTCTCCGAGGGGCAACCCCCCAAGATCCGCTTCCATGGCCGGCTGGTCGCGCTCGACCACCCGACTCTGACCGCGGAGACGATGCGCGGCTACCTGCAGGAAATCTGCGACGCGGAATACTGGGAGCGTTTTCTCGAAACCGGCGACCTTGATTTCGCGTATGCCTTTGGGGCCGTCGCGCGCTTCCGAGCGAACTACTTTAAACAAACGCACGGCATGGGGGCCGTGTTCCGCACCATACCCGCCAGGATCAAGACCCTCGATGAACTGAACTTGCCATCGGTGCTGAAGACCTTGAGCCTGCTGCGCTCGGGACTGGTGCTGGTGACCGGCCCGACCGGCTCCGGTAAATCCACCACGCTGGCGGCGATCATCGACTTGATCAACGAGACCAGCTCGCGCCACATCCTCACGATCGAGGAACCCATCGAGTTCATCCACCAGACCAAGAAATCGATCTTCTGCCAGCGCCAGGTCGGCACCGATGTGAACTCGTTTGCGGACGGATTGAGAATGGCGGGACGTCAGGATTGCGACGTGGTCCTGGTCGGTGAGATGCGTGATCAGGAAACCATCTCGCTCGCGGTCACCGCTGCCACGATGGGATCGCTGGTGTTCGGGACCTTGCACACCAATTCGGCCGTCAAGACGGTGGACCGGATCATCGACGTGTTTCCGGCCTCGCAGCAAGCCCAGATTCGATCCATGCTGGCCGATTCGGTCAAGGGCGTCTGCGCCCAGATTTTGCTCCGCACCGCGGACGGAAGCGGCCGGCTCGCCTGTAACGAGATCCTGCTGTCGAGCTCCGCGCTGTCGAACTCCATCCGCGAGGGCAAGACGACCAACATTCGGAACATCATTCAAGGCGGCAAGGGCCAGGGGATGCAGCTCATGGACGATGCGATCCAGAAGTTCTTGAGCGAGAAGAAGATCACCCCCGAAGAGGCCTACATGAAGGCCACCGACAAATCCCGCTTCAGCCAGGCCGGAGCGCACGCGTAAGAAGGAGGACAGATTTATTTTTCCTGTTGAAAAATAAATCTGTCCCCCTGCATTTGACACCGTCCAGCTTGGCCGGTTATGATGCGCTCGAGATCTCTCGGTAGGGCTGCCCGATGATCCGAACGCTGCTCAGGCCGATTGCCTGCACGCTGGCGGTGGCCATCGTCCTCATGCTGGGGGCGACCACCGGCAGCGCCTTTGCGCATGAGATCCAGCACGCCGCGCACCACAATGCTGGGATGCACTCCACGGGCATCTGCGCGTGGATGTGCGCAACCGCCGGCGCAGTCGCCACGACTGCGTTCCACGGGACGGCGGTCACGGTCATTGTAGAGACGGCGCTGCCGTTTGAGGACGGTCTGCGCTCGATTGACTGTTTTGCACAGCTTCAGGCCCGCGCTCCCCCCGTTCTCCTCTAAATCACTGCCTCCAATACAGTGTCCGATCCTCCGGATGCGTCCGCGCAGCCGGCGTC
>VBOO01000279.1 GCA_005877505.1 Nitrospirota bacterium | reverse complement strand
TTCAAAGTCGGCGAGCTTGCCGGGGTCGGCTGTTTCGTGGATTCCTGCCGAGTGTGCGCGAGCTGCAAGGCAGGCCTGGAACAGTACTGCGAAGTTCATCTCGTCCTCACGTACAACGGAACCGAGAAAGACGAGAAGACTCCGACGTACGGCGGCTACTCATCCCAAATCGTTGTGGACGAGAACTACACGCTCAAGATCTCCCCTAAGCTTCCGCTTGCGAACATCGCCCCCCTGCTCTGCGCCGGGATCACCACGTACTCGCCGCTCAGGCATTTCAAAGTCGGTCGGGGTCAGCGAGTCGGCGTGGTCGGCTTAGGCGGGTTGGGCCACATGGCAGTCAAGCTGGCTGCCGCAATGGGTGCTGAGGTCACCGTTTTCAGCACATCTAAAACCAAAGAACAGGATGCGCGTCGTCTTGGCGCGCATGATTTTGTCGTGTCGCTGGACCCAAAGAACCTCGACGCTCTCGCCAACCGGTTTGATTTCATCCTCGATGCGGTTTCCGCGCCCCATGATGTCAATGCGTATCTGAATCTATTGCGCAGGGATGGGGTGATGGCGATGGTGGGGGTTCCGGCCAAGCCGTTGCAGGTCCAGGCCTTCTCGCTCCTCCTAAAGCGAAGAACCCTTGCCGGCTCGATCATCGGCGGCATTCGCGAGACCCAGGAGATGCTCGATTACTGCGCGAAAAAGAAGATTACGTCGGATGTCGAGGTGATCCCTATACAGCAGATAGAAGCGGCTTGGGAGCGGACCATCAAAGGAGATGTTCGCTATCGCTTCGTCATCGACATGAAAACATTGTGACGGCGAAACAAAGCGGGACAGTTGTAACAAAACGGGGACAGGCTACTCTTTCAGGACGCGAGGACGCTACGTGCAACTGGCCAGGAACGGGAAAAGCAGCCTGCCCCCTTTTTCTTTTTCTATCTCCATCAGTTCCCTGCATCTAAAAAAAAGAAACCCGACTATCCACACCGCAATCCGGTAATGAAAGGAGACTGTCATGGATCTCCATTTAGGCGGCAAAAAAGCGGTGGTCACGGGCAGCAGTTCAGGAATTGGAGAGAGCATTGCCAAAAGATTGGCGCAAGAAGGCGCGGCCGTCGTCATCCAAGGACGCAATGAGAAAGAAGCGCAGCGCGTCGCGGCGGACATTGAAGGGGCGGGAGGCAAGGCGATGATCGCCATCGGAGATTTGAGCACCGACGACGGCGCTCAGCGGGTCGTCGACAAGGCCTTAACCGAACTCGGCGCGGTGGATATTTTGGTGAACAATGCGGGCGCTTATCCGGTGTTGGGCTGGATGGAGACGACGCCCGATCAATGGATGCAACTGTTCAATCAAAACGTCGTCTCGGCGGTGCGCATGATCCGTCTGCTCGTACCCCAGATGAAGAAGTTGGGGTGGGGGCGCATTATCCAAATTGCCAGCGCGGTCGGTGTGCAGCCGATGGCGGGACTCCCAAGTTATAACGTGACCAAAGCCGCAAGCATCAACATGACCGTCAGCCTCGCCAAAGAATTGGCCAACACCGGGATCACGGTGAACACGGTCACTCCCGGTACCATCATGACGCACGGCTGGGAAGAGTGGGCGCGTGGCTTTGCAAAGACCCGGGGATGGGGCGACGATATGGCGGAGATTGAGCGTCGCGCGGTGCAAGAGCTGTTGCCGAATTCCGTAGGGCGCGTCGGTCGCGTCAACGAGGTTGCAGATCTCGTTGTCTTCGTCGCAAGCCCGCTAGCTGGGTATATCAACGGCGCCAATCTGCGAATCGATGGAGGGTACGTCCAAAGCGTGAACTAACACCTTGGGACGCGGCTGACGGAGTGCGAGACCACTCCGTCAACCTGGACACAGGAGAACCGGGGCAGGCT
>VBOO01000278.1 GCA_005877505.1 Nitrospirota bacterium | reverse complement strand
AAGTAGAACTTCAACTCGATCTCCCCGAACTTGGTGGAAATGATCGCACGCGTATCTTTCTTCGCCACGTTCACGGGAACAAGACCCGTAGGCTAATGCCGGGGAGCGGGATTGCGCGAGGTGGCGATCCCCTGGTTCGTGGAAAACCAGTGCGCCCCGTGGTCGTCCGTCTTGAAGACGCCCCCGCTCGTGCCGGCGTACACCGTCCCGTCCTTGCCGACCGCGAAAGACTGGATCGCCCGTTCGGTCAGGCCGTTGTTGATCTGAATCCAGGTCTTGCCCTGATCGGCGCTCCGGTACATGCCGACGCCGGTCCCTACGAACCAGAACGACTCGCCGATCGCAATCCCCCGGACGGAGGCGTTCGCCAACTGTCCGCCGATGATGCGCCAGGTCTCCCCGCGGTCCGTGCTCACGTAAACGCCGTTGTCGGCCGTCCCGGCATAGAGGGTCCCCGTCTTGTCCACGACCAGCGACCGCACGAAATTCGCCGGAAGCTGATCGCGCGGATGCGAGAGCCGTGACGGGGTGATGCGGGTCCACTGCGCAGAGCCGGCCGGCTTGCGGTACAGCCCCATCCCCGTGGTCCCGGCGTACATGGTGTCGTGGTGATCCACCACGAGCGCGCGCACCAGGAGATTGCTGAGGCCCTGGTTGTCGGCCACCCACTGCTCGCCGCCGTTCTTGGACCGGTACACGCCGGACCCCGTGCCGGCATACAGCACGCCCTGGTGGGCAAGCAGCGCCTGGGTCTCCAGGCGATCCAGGCCGGCGTTCACGGGCGCCCAGGACTTGCCCCTGTTCTTGCTCCGGAAGATCCCGCCGCGCAGCGTGCCCGCGAAGACGGCCTTGTCGGGCAAAACCACGACGACGTAGACATAAGGGTCTGTCATCCCCTCGTTGACGGCCGTCCAGGTCTTGCCCCCGTCCTCGCTCTTGAAGACGCCCTGGCCGAAACTTCCCGCGTAGACCGTCTGGCCCTCGTCCACCGCCAGCGACTGAATGCTGACGAAGCCCTCCGGGCCGAGCTCTTCCAGCATGCCGCCCGGGCTGAGTTGAGCGAGCGCGTCCCCAGAGGCCAATCCTGCCACGAGTACGACTAAGAAAAGAATTCTCCTACCAGCCGTCCCTTCAGGAACCGTGACCGGCTCGTCCATGTCATCAGCGGGAGGGGTTGGGGGACGGCCAAAGAGCCGTGCGCTCAAGATGCCGACCTCATAGAGGATGATCAAGGGCCCCGCCATGAGCAGCAGGTTGAACAGGTCAGAGGTCGGCGTGAGAATCGCCGCCAGGATGAGGTTCACCATGATGGCATGTTTGCGGTACCGCGCCAGGAGATCCGGGGTGACGACCCCCAACCGGGACAGCAACGTGATCACCAGTGGAAGCTCGAAGGCGAAGCCAAACGTGAGGAGAAACTTCACATTGAAGTCCACGTAAAAGCCCACGCCAAGCTGGGGCACCAGCGCCCGGTCGATGCCAAACTGCAGCATGAACTGCAGCGCCAGCGGGACGATCACGAAATTCGCAAAGGACACGCCCATCGCAAAGAAGACCGAGGCGATGGCGAGGAACGGCACGATCCAGCGGCGCTCGCCCGGCAACAGGGCCGGCTCGATGAACTTCCACAAGTGGTACAGGAAGACCGGCACGGACAGGGTGACGCCCCCCAGCAGCGCCACCTTGATCGCCGCGAAGATGGCTTCCGTCGGCGCGTAAAAGATGAGGTCGTCGTGATAGGGTTTTTTGAGCCAGGCGATCATCTCGTCGGCATGGGGAAACGTGAGGACGCA
>VBOO01000061.1 GCA_005877505.1 Nitrospirota bacterium | reverse complement strand
CTACAAGGACCTGGACGCGCAGCACAAGGACTTCTCCGTCCTCGTCAACAATTCCGGCATCCGCAAGGACGCCGTCCTCGCGATGATGAAGCCGGAGGACTGGCAGAAAGTGCTGGACGTCAACCTCACCGGCGTCTTCTACATGTCCAAGCTGGCCGTGCACCGGTTCATGGCGAACCGCTACGGCCGCATCATCACGATCACCTCACCGGCCAGCCGCTTCGGGTTCGAAGGGCAGGCGAACTACGCCGCGTCCAAGGCCGGCCAGATCGCGATGTCCCGCTCGCTGTCGAAGGAGGTCGCCTCCCGTGGGATCACGGTGAACTGCGTATCGCCGGGGTTCATTGACACGGAGTTTCTGTTGGGCCTTACGGAGAAGCTCCGCAAAGAATACCTGGCCTCGATCCCGCTCAAACGGTTCGGAACGCCCGACGAGGTCGCGGCCTGCGTGCTGTTTTTGGCCTCCCGCGAGGCCGGCTACATCACGGGGTCGGTCCTCTCGGTGGACGGAGGGCTGTAGCGTGAGCCACCGCACGGAGGAGATCCTCACGCTGATCCCCCATCGCCCCCCGTTCCTCTTTCTGGACGAGATCATCGAGCGAGATGACCGGCACATCAAGGCCGTCAAGACCCTGCACCCGGATGAGCCGTACCTAGCCGGGCACTACCCGGGCCGGCCCCTCATGCCGGGCGTGCTGATCTGCGAATGTGTGTTTCAGGCCGGCGCGGCGCTGCTGTTCGGCCGGGGCAGGCTCGACCCGCGGAGGGTCCCGGTTCTCACCAAGATCCAGAACGCCCGCTTCCGGCGGCCCGTCTTCCCAGGGGCCAGGCTGGTCATCGAGGTGGAGATCCGGGAGGAGATCGGGCCAGCCCTGATCATGAAGGGCTCGGTCAGCGTGGAGGGCCTGAACGTGCTACGCACCGAATTCGTCGTCGCCATGGCGGAGGTCGGCGACGACCCGAACCTGGGAGGCCCGGCGTGAGTTTTCTCGGATTCGACGGCAGGACCGTCGTCGTCTTCGGCGTCGCCAACAAGAAGAGCGTCGCCTACCAGATTGGGCAGGTGCTGGAAGCCGAAGGCGCCACCGTCGTCTATGTGGTCCGGTCGAAGGAACGCAAGGACAGCGTCTCAAAGCTCCTGCCGAAAGCCGAGATTCACGTGTGCGACGTCTCACGCGACGAGGAGATCCTCGCCGTGGCCCGCGAAATCACGAACGTTCATCCGACGATCCATGGGCTAGTCCACTCTATCGCTTTTCTTGATTACGAAGGCGGCATCAAGCCCTTCCACGAGACGACCCGGAAGGCCTTCCTCCAGTCCGTGGACATCTCCTGCTACTCCCTCATCGCCATCGCGAACGCGTTCAAAAATAACCTCACCCCTGATGCTTCCGTTGTCGCGGTCTCCATCTCCACCACCAAGATGGCGGCCGAGAACTACGGCATCATGGGCCCGGTGAAGGCCGCGCTGGACTCGACCATCTGCTTCCTCGCCAAGTCCTTCAGCACGTTTTCCAACGTCCGCTTCAACTCGGTCAACCCCAGCTTGCTCAAGACCTCCGCCTCCGCCGGCATCCCCGGCTACGCGGATTACTATCTGTTCGCGGAAAAGCTGACGCTGCGGAAGAAGGGGTTAACGACCCAGGAAGTCGCCAACGCGGCGGCGTTTCTCCTCAGCGAGCGCTCATCAGGGATCAACGCCCAGGGGATCGTCCTGGACGCAGGGATGGCGGTGAACTACTTCGACAAGGATGTGATGAAGCGCGCGCTCCGGCCCGATTGATCCCATGACGGGTCCTGTCGCCGAGCCACCCTGACGCGCGACGGGGAACCCGTTGCTCTTTGAGCGGGTCCTGCCCCCGCATAGCCCAGCGCAGTTGGGCGTTTCGCCGTCGAAGCCCCGCAGATCCGGCTGTACGCCCCGCGCTGCATCTGGGCACCCATGCGGTGTCACCCGCTCGATGCAACGGGTCGAAACGGCGTCGCAGCCCCGCGGACTCGCCTGCAGTCCATTCCGCTCCGCCCGGGTCCCGCTCGGCGCCACCCGCCTCCGAAATTAAGGTTGGCCTCTGCGCCCGCCGTAGGAGGAGAGAGGTGGTGAGAGATAAATTCCGGTTACTCTGAACTTGTGGAAGGATCTCGCTTCAATCCCTCTCCCCTGGTGGGAGAGGGTCAGGGTGAGGGGGATTCACCTTCGCGGGTCCTCTCGCCGAGCACGCCCGCCGGTTAATCGCTCTGCATCTGTTGGTTCGAGTGCCGCCTCGCCTAGGCGGATTGGCTGTGGAGGACTATCAATTGGCTGGCGCGCAAGGATATGGACGCCAGCACATCAAGCAGTTTCATTCCGACCTTCATAGATCGCCTATCGTTTCATCCGCAGGCGTTTTTTTACCTGATCGAGAGAGAGCGTCGGTTGCTTTCTTCGGGCGCGGATAAGCTTCCAGAACGCGGGGTCTGTTTGTAAAACGACGGACTCCCAGTCCTCGTCCTCAACACCAACAAGTACAGCTGCCGGTTTCCCGTGCCGCGTAATGACGACACGGTCTTCCTGGGCGTGATCCACGCACTCCTTCACCTTCTTCTGGAGGTCTCGTACTGTGACGGTCTTCATAGAATCTCCTCCGTTGTCCTTCCGGGAGGCTTCTTCCGGACGGCACGCACGTCTACAACGCGCTCCTTTTCAGAAACATCGTAAAACACTCGGTGCTCGCCGACCCTGAGTTCCCAGATCGGCGGCTCCGCAGTCCAAGGCGGAACCAGGCTTGCCAACTGTTTCCTGTTACGGGTCTCGGTTGTCGGTTCTGCACAAAGCTGGACTTCGATCGCGTAAAGCACCATTCTGCGATGATACGCCGATAATTTCTTGAGGTCTCGCACCACATCCTCGGCAATACGGATCTCGTACACGCCTATATAATTGCATATGCACCATAACTTGTCAATTGGCGGTAGGGCAAGAAAATAGAGTCAGGCAACTTTTCTCCGTTCAAGAGTGTTTCGCCCGGCCGGTGGTCTTGCGCAGCAGGACCCCGAATTCCCACCTATGCACAAAAGTATAGTCTATGGCGGTGCGATTACATAATCGGTGAGACCCTCACTGGACCGGCATCCGTCCTTCACATTTTTTTGATCTCGTTTCCCCCTGTAACCCTGCATACGTCCACACGATTAGGATGCCATCCGAGTTGTCCTAATTTTTCTCGTTCACAAACGGCAGGTACGACCTTTGCGTATATCGGAGAGGAGGAACACAACCATGAAAAAAGCGAAGACGCTACAAGGGGCGATACTGATCACGGGCGGAACGCTGTGGGCGGTCCTGCTGTGGTGGGTGATAGCCAACGCTTGACGTGAGACGACTTCAGAGCACTGCCACTAGGGAGGTCGGGCCATGTTGGAGAGCATGCTGCTGACGCTCTGGCTCATGTCATTTTCGATGACGGGAAACTGCTCCGTGACGGGCACGGTTTTTCATTCAGCGGAGCAGACCGTTGCGCAGCTCCAGAGCAACTGCCTCATCGATATCCAGCGGCGGGATCGCTGGATCATCATGACTTCACAGCGATGGGCTGTCGCCGTGGAGATACCGCCGACATTCGGCGAACGACAGTTTACCTACACCTGGGGCGCACCCTGGGCTCTGTTTGAAGGTGGACCGTCTCCCCGCGAGTGGGTATCCGTCGCGGCGGGGCCTCGCACAGGCGCGTAGTGCGCCCTCACACGGACTTGGCGGGGCCGGTGGCTTTGCGCAGCAGGATCTCGGAGGAACCGGGGATCAGCAGATGCAGGATCGGCCCGATTTCCGTGTATCCATTCCGTGCGTAAAACCGCCTGCCTTGGTGATTGAAGTCGGATACACAGACGAAGAGGTTCTTGGCCCGCCGAAAGACCAATCCCTCCACATGGGCTAGGAGCGCTCGACCATATCCTCGGCCCTGGGCCGATGCGGCGATGGCAAAGATCTCCAGATAGTCGCCGAAGAGAAACCGCTGACGCAGGACCCCCACACCGACAACGCTCCCTCCAGCCTCGATGACGAACGCTTCACGCCCCTGCATGGGCATCTCGAACACGCGCTCCCAGTCGGAAGCGTTGTAGCTCAGCCTTTTCCAGGGATCTAGATCAGCAAGCATCCGGACCACTGCCGCAAAGTCATCCGGCTTGTAGGACCTAATGGTTGCCGGCGACGGGAGCATGGTCCGCGGAAACGTTGCACCGGTCGAGCAGATCGGTGACGGTCACCAGTTGAAGGCCCTTGTTCAGCAGGTCTTGCGACAGGTCTTCCACCACCGCGCGAGTGTGCAGGCCCTTACCGTTGGCGTGGAAGACGACAATGCTACCGTTACGAACCCTCGCACGTAGATCCTCGAGCATCCGGTCGGGAGACAGGCGAGGATCGGGGTCCCCCGAGACGACGTTCCAGAGTATGAACCGCAGCCCCAGCGCCCGCGCGACTTCCTCCGTCGTGTCATCATATTCGCCGAACGGAGGCCTGAACAGTAACCCGCGATAGCCATAGCGTTTCCGGAGTGTCAGGACCGGCCCGCTGATCTCGGCGCGTTGGCGGTCCGCGTCCTGCGCTGGGAGGTGGGCGTGGGCCTGCCCGTGCGTGCCGACCTCAAAGAAGGGGACGGCCAAGAGCGCCTTGACCTCCGCCTCATGTCTTGCGATCCAACGTCCTGACAGGAAGAACGTGGCGGGGATGCGGCGGTCCATGAGCATGTCGATCAGGGGGGCGTCATACCCGGCTCCCACGCGCACCGGACACATGTCAAAGGTCAAGGCCACGGCCTTGCAACTCGACGAGCCAGATCGGATGACTTGAGCCGCACCGTCGGCGGCAGGCAGGACCGCACACCCAAGGAGCGCGCAAACGGCAAGCGCCCTCTTCAGCATCATGGCTGCTTTTCTGGCGCGGCCTTCGGTGGATGCTCCACCTTGAGGATGTTCACGTCGAACGTGAGGTCCTGACCGGCGAGTGGATGGTTGGTGTCGATCACCACCGAGTCGCCCTTGATCTCGAGCACCTTCGCCTCCCGGCCGTCCTGCGAGCGCAGCCGCATGCCCGCCTTCGCCTCAGGCGGCACGTTCTTCTTCGGCACCGTCACGATCTTCGTCTTATCGTAGAGGCCATACGCCTCCGCTGCCGGTATCGTCACGCGCTTCTTGTCCCCGGCCTTCAGACCGGTCAACGCCTTCTCCAGGCCGGGAATGATCTGGTGGCCGCCGTGCACGTAGGAGAACGGCGCCTGGCCGGCGGTACTGTCCGCGACCGTCTTGTCCGCCAAGGTCAACGTGTACTCCAGCGTCACTTGCAGCCCGTCCGCAATCTGTAACGCCTTCTCAGCGGAGGCCTCACCGCCCAACCATGTACCGCTCACGACCAGCGCCGCCGCCAACGGCGCACTCCAGACCCGCCTCATGGTCCACTCCTTTCATCTTTTCTGTGCGCCAGCTTAGCACAGGACCCCCGTGTAGTGAGAGAAAAAACTCTCCACTCCCGGACACAGAACCTGGTAAGATGCGTGCTGCTATGACGCTGCATCCCGTCATCCTGCCGCTCACGCCGGAGGAGCAACACCTGCGTGGACGCGCGCGCCTGCAGGCCCAGAGCCAGCGGTCACGCGAGGCGCTGGCCCTGAGTTGCGAGGCAAGCGGCGTCAGCCTCGGGCCGCTGGAGAAGGGCGACCGCAACGCCCCGCTTCCCTTCCACGGCACCTTCTGGTCCATCTCGCATAAGTCGCGGTTTGTGGCGGCCGTCGTGGGCCCCGCGCCCATCGGCATCGACATCGAGGAGATCACGCCCCGGACCGACGGGCTCCCTGATCACATCGCGGCCCAAGATGAATGGGCGCTGGCGGATCGGAGATGGGAGACGTTCTTCCGCTTCTGGACGGCCAAAGAGGCCGTGCTGAAAGCCGCCGGCGTGGGCCTCGCAGACCTGAAGAAGGCCCGCATCCACGCGATCTCCGACGCGGACAATCTGATCGTGGACTATGCCTCTAAGCGTTGGACCGTGCGCCACTTCCGCTTCCAGAACCACATCGTCTCGCTCACCCACGACGGCCACGAGATCGCCTGGACCCTTGTGCTAGAACCCCACGCCCTGGACGACCCCGAACCCGTTCCACCGCAGCCACAGGCTTACAAGCAGCAGCACAGCCAACCCGGCTAGCACGGCCTCATCGGCCGCTGCGAAGCGACTCTCGCCGGCACGCACGCGGGGCGCGTTTGGATCGTACCCCTTGGCTTCCAGCGCCATCGCCAGCAGAAGGGTCTGGCGGATCACGTGCGTCATCAAGGGGATCATGAGCGGCACGTAGCGCCCGGCCCGGACCACGACGTTGCCCCCCTGCAGGTCCAGGCCGCGCGCCTGCTGCGCCTGGACGACGGCCTGCGCCGTACTCAGGAACGCCGGCACCCAGCGAAAGGCGAGCGAGCACGCAAAGGCCATCGGCCCTGGCAGCCCCAGGCGCTGCAAGCCGGCGGTGAAATCCTCGACCTGCGTCGTGGACAGGACGATCACCCCGGCGATCACCATCACGTCCAGGCGGAGGCCCATCGCCAGGCTGAAGGCCACGGTCTTCGCGAGCGGGCCCTTGACGAACAGTGGCCAGAGGATGAGGCAGTACAGGAACAGCAACAGCAGGAGCACCCACAGTTTTTTCAGATTCGGCAGGCAGCGCCCCAGCACCGCCAGGACCAGCACGGCGGCTAGCCCCCCAGCCTGCAGGGCAGGGTGGGTGAACAGGAGGGCCGCGGTGAAGATCGCCAGTAGGCCCAGGATCTTCGTCCGGGCATCCAACCGGTGGAGTATGGTGTCGCCCTCTCGATAGAGAAAGAGTTCCATCACGCGATCCGGAAGTAAGCTTCCAGTTCCTCACCCGTCAACAGCGTCCTGCCATAGTACTGAGTGAACCGCGGGATCTGCGGCACGCGCAGGCCCAGGGGCTCCATACGCTCGGGCTGCGCAAACACGGCGCGGGTCCGGTCATCCGCAACGATCCGTCCCGCCTGCATGACCACGCACCGCGCGGCGTATTCAGCCGCCACCCACATGAGGTGCGTGATCATCACGATGGTATGGCCAGCCCGGTTGAGCCGGCCGAGCAATGCCATCATCCCGCGAATCTCCCGGTAGTCCAGCCCGGTGGTCGGCTCGTCGAAGATCAGGATGTCCGGCCTGGTCGCCAGGACCGAGGCCACCGCGACCCGCTGGCGATCCCCTTTGGTCAGCGAGAACGGATCCGCATCGGCGATCCCGGGCCGGTCCAGCCCGACCACCGCAAGCGCTTCCCGCACCCGTTCGGCAACGTCATCGGCCGGCACGCCCAGATTGCGCGGACCGAACGCGATCTCCTCGGACACGGTGTCGGCGAAGATCTGATGATCGGGATTCTGAAACACGTAACCGACTGCGGACGCCAGCCGGCCGGCCGCCATCCGGCGCGTGTCTTCGCCGTGAATCCGGACCTCTCCACGCGTAGGCGCGAGCAGGCCCTTGCACAGCTTGGCCAGCGTCGTCTTGCCGGACCCGTTCGGGCCGATGATGGCGATGAACTCGCCCTGTCCCACCGTCAGGTCCACACGGTCCAGCACCATCCGGTCACCGAGGCCGCCGGAAGGATACGCGAACTCCACCGCACGGGTTTCGACCACCACCGGCGCGACGGGGGCCATGATGGCCGACGGCACCGTGGGCTCCTCGATTTGGACGTTCTTGCCTGCTAACAGCGTAACGGCCTCTTCAGGGGTAAGCGGCAGCTCGTCGCCATACCCCAGTCGCGTGAAGAAGGCGGACAGGGGCGGCGGATGGATGTCGCAGTGCTCCATCAAGGCCGGCCGTCGCAGCAGGCGGTCCGGCCGTCCGTCCCACACCAGCCCGCCCTGCGACAGCACGCACACATGATCGGCCAAGCCCACGTCCTCCGTCTCGTGATCGGTGAGGATGACGGTGGTTCCCGTCTCGACAAGTTTCCGGAGAAGCCCGTACAGAACCGCCCGGCCGGCCGGGTCCAGATCGGTCGTGGGATCGTCCAGCACCAGCACAGGAGGGCGTGGCGCGAGCACCGACGCGATAGCCAGCCGCTGCCGCTCGCCGCCGGACAGGGAGAACGGATCCCTCGCGCGATAGTCGTCCAGTCCCAAGAGACGCAGCGTATCTGTGATGCGCGCGGCGATCGCCTCGCGGGACAGATCTGAACACAGATTCCCGAGGGTGAACGCCAGTTCCCGTTCCACGTTCGTCGAAACGAGCTGGGCCTCAAAATCCTGGAACAGCAAGCCGATCGAACGGGCGTGCTGCGACACAGTCGCCTGACGCGTGTCCCTTCCATCGATTAGCACCGTGCCGCTAAGCTCGCCGGTCAGATAGTGTGGAATGAGGCCGTTCAGGCAATAGCAGAGGGTGGACTTCCCGGCCCCACTCCCGCCGAGGACCATGGTCAAGGTGCCGGCCTTGACGGACAGCGAGAGCCCATGCAGGGCCGGGTGCGCCGCGCTCCGGTAGGTGAAGCGTAGGTCGCAAATCGTAATGCGGGGTCCATCGGGCGCCTGCTGCGCCTGGGCCGGTGCGGAGCGGCGCACCCGCCCGTCGTTCCGGTCGCGTGGGCCGCCCGCGTAGAGGAGTCCCCACCGGACGACGCGCGGATAGAGGAAAAGAAGCAGCGGCGGGCCGAGTACCGAGGCCATCAGCATGTTGTTGATGAAGATCGCTGGGGCGAGAACCTGGAATGGGAGGAGGCCCATCACGTCCAGCCCCCAGCCGATCGTACCTGCGCAGGCCAGCGAGGCCAGGATGCAGATCAGCGCGTATTCCAAGATCTGCCGGGGCGAGCGAGGCTCGGGCGGCCGGCCCGATGAGAGCGGGCCCAGCCGGCCCCACAACCGGTACGGCACGTACCCGTACAGGAAGTTGCCGAGCAGGCCAAAGAGACTGCCGGGGCCCAGGGTGCCGAAGAGGTCCCCGATGAGGTTGCCGAAGGCGGCGCCCCAGGCAGCAGCAGGGCCGAAGAGGAGCGAGGCCACGACGGGAATCGCGTTGGCGGGGCGAAGCTCGAGGAACCCGGGGATGATGGGGATGCCGACCTTGAACGGAATCAGGACGGCGGCGTAGATCGCGGCGATCTGGGCCGCCAGGACGAGCTGGCGCGTGTCCCTCCAAACGCCGTACAGATCACCCGCGAATGATACGCCTCCACGCGACGGATCGGCCAATGCCCGACTAGCCCTGATGGCTCATGGATGCCGTAGCGAGGCGGCTGAGGCCGAAGCCCGCCGTGGCTTCTCGCAAGTGAGGACGACGCAGGCGTACGGGGCACCCGTTGCTCTTCAAAATGCAACGGGTCATCAGGACGTCGAGGAGAAAAGCCGATGGCCCATTGCAATTTGAGGAGCAATGGGCACGCCGCGAGAGGATCGGGCGCCGCAGTAGGTATCCATGAGCCTTCCGGGCTATGGAAGGGCGATCTTGATGTCTCCACCTTCCGCTTTGACTTCGTAGCAGCCCACCTTGAGATCGGGCTTTGTCACGCAGGCGCCGGTCTTCACGTCGTACTGCCAGCCGTGCCAGGGACAGGTGACGACGTCACCGTCTAACTCGCCTTCGCCGAGCGGGCCTCCGCGGTGGAGGCAGGTGTTGTCGATGACCCGGAACGTGCCGTCCAGGTTGAATACGGCGTATTCCTTCCCGTTCACGCTGGCCACGATTCCAGCGCCCGGCGCCACATCGGCCGTCCCCGCAACCCGCACAAATTTCGCCATGACCCCTTATCTCCTCTTGGCTCTTTGCTTCTTCGCTGCCACCTTCTTCTTCACAGCACGAGGCTTGGTCGTGGTGGCTCGCCTCGCCTTCTTCACTGGGGCGCGCTGCGGAGATCGCGACGGTTTCGGTCGCGCGGGGATTGTCTCAAGCTCAGCCATACAGGCTTCCAGCACCTGCCTGCGCTGCTCGATCGCCTTCCGTGGAACGTCCTGGACCGCGTCTTCTTGCGCCTGCTGTGGGATGTTCACGATGCTTTCGGCTTCCCCCATGATGGCCAGCCCGAAGGCTTCCAGGAGATGTGTGTCTGTCCCGAACGTGCGCCTGATGAGCTGTTCGGTTTCCGCATCGAATTCGTCCAACGCGGTCAAGTCGGCCTGCCCACGGCGAAAGGCCTCCAGTTTCTTGATCTGAGCGGTGAAGACCATAGCATTAGGCATAATAAGACCTCCAATCTCGTACAAGCTGACCACCCTTTATACGATAGCTTGAGGACCTGGTCAATGTCCCCAGGTCGAGAGTTATGGCTCCTCCAGGGCTGCTGGGTGCAAGTCACGGGGCCATCCTAATACGGAGGCGACCGTAATGCCACAGGTTTTGCGACCGGTTGACCGTCTCTGGAGGGCCGGGTATCCTGAACGGGCTAAGGGGGGATAACCGGTGACCATCAGACGTGTTCTCGCACTGGCCATTGGTACGTTTCTTCTGCTCACCACACCAGTCGCGGCACAGGAGCAGGCCAAACCAGTCCCCACGCAAACACCGGAAGCGGCGCTGGTCGAGGTCGCCAAGCATCTTTCAGACCAGTACGCCCTCTACCTCTACGAGTCGTTGACGGCGCAAACGTTGTTTAACGAAAGCATTCTTGAACGTCCCAACTCTCCCCTCGCCCCGAAAGCCAAGGATTCCCTCTGGGCGTTGGAGATCATTTCGAAATCCATCCTGGCCGAAGGGGAAGACGGGCAATACCTGAATGCCGCGTCCGTCCCGGCGTTCTTTGAAGACATCGTCCACCGGTATCTGAACACGTCACATTACTGGCCGGATCGAGACATCACGAAGGACACGCGCCGTGAGCATCTGGCAGCCTGGTACTCGATATACCTCATGCTGCTGGTCGGCAACGCGACGCAGGATGAAATTGCGAAAAAGCTCCGAAACGGTGCCTTCAACCTCGACCCCGAGGTGCTGGAAACCGAAGGGCCCTCTCTGGTGGACCGTCTCAAGAAGGATGGGGGGCTGACCGCCAGAACATACGCGCTCGTGCAGATCCAACGCAAGGGGCCGGCCGGCCATGAGTCATTAACGTTCCCCACCTACATGGATCGTTGGAAAGCCAAGATTGACAGGGCCTACGAGGTCCCGTAGGGGCACGGCGCGCCGTGCCCCTACGGCGTTGTCACAAACCGGTCCTGCTCGTCCCACCGGGGCGTGGTCACCACGAAAAAGACGGCTGGTGACGGCCCCTGGTTGGTGAAGGTGTGCACCTGGCCGGGCGGGATCCGCATGACCGCGCCGGTCTTGACCGGAATGCGTTCGGCGCCCAGTTGAACAATCCCCTCTCCACGCATCAAGTGCACAATTTCCTGCGTGCGCTTGTGAAAGTGTAGCGGTATTGATCCCCGCACTTGCACCAGCAGTCCGCTCATCTCGTGGCTCTCCACCAGCCTGGTGATGCGCAGGTCCTCACCGGGACCGATGGGGTTGCGCTCCAATTGCGCCAGGAGGTCGGTCAACACCATCCGGGTCAGATCCGGCCCGTCCTGAGGAACAGCCGACGCGCATCCCGCAAAACAGAGCAACGCAAACAAAGCCACGCTCCATGGCCGTCTCATTTCAGAAGTCATTCAATCGGTGATGTCTGGAGGGGCAGGATAGAGCTTACTCAAGCGTTGCACCAACGGCAGCGCTTCCGGCGTCGTCTGACGCGTCGGCTCGCTGGGCGGATGGTCCCAGGTCAGTTGCGTGATGCCGCGCTCGGCGAGCGTGCTCTTGATCACCGCCACCATCGCCTCGAGCGTCAGATCCGTCCCAACGCGCAAGTCCAGCACACGGTCTTCCTTGCGCGCGGGCGGCGGCGTGTCGTGCATCAACGCCCAACAGCGATCGAAGACGGTCCGGCGCACGGCGTCGGGCACGTTGAGCGTCTCCAGATCGGAGGTGCACAGGGCTAGCACCATCAGGACGAACTGCAAATCCGGCAGGTCTTGGTTGTTGAGGTCGAGCGTCGCCACGCCACCATTATAGGAGGGTTGTTGCAAAAGGTCCATATGCGAGATGGACTTTTGCAGCAGTTCAGACTTGGGCCGGCTGAGTCTCGGGGAGGTGCTCCTCCTTGCGGGGGAAGCGCTCTTCCAGCATCGTATAGAGCGTCGGCACGAGGAACAGTGTCAGCGTCGTGGACACGATCAGACCGCCGATCACGGCCCGGGCGAGCGGCGCATTGGTCTCGCCGCCGGTGCCGAGCCCCAACGCCATGGGAGTCAAGCCGGCCACGGTCGCCAGCGAGGTCATGAGGATCGGCCGTAGCCTCGTCCGCGATGCCTTGACGACCGCCTCGTGCAGCTCAACCCCACGGCGACGGAGCACGTTCGTGTAGTCCACCAGGAGCACGCCGTTCGAGACCACGATCCCCAGCAACATGATGACGCCCATAAAGGACGTGATCGACAGAGTGGTGCCGGTCAGGAACAGCATCACGATCACCCCGGGGAACCCCATCGGGATCGCAAACATGATGATGAAGGGATCCACAAGGGATTTGAACTGGGCAGCCATGACCATGTACACGAGAAGCAGTGCCAGCGGCAAGGCCAGAAAAATTAAATTCTCAAAGGCTTCCTGTTGCTGCTGGATCTGCCCGGCGAGCCGGATGCTGAAGCCTTCGGGGAGCCGCAAGCCGGCGAACCGCCGTGCCAATTCATCCGCGATGGAGCCGAGATCGCGGTCCACCGGATTGGCTGTGATGTGCACCACCCGCTGAAAATACTTGCGGTCGATCTTCACCGGACCCGAGTTGAGCTTGAGGCTCGCGACGTTCTTCAGCAGGACCGGGCTCCCCGATGGCGTGGTGAGGAGGATCCGCTCCAGGTCGTCCAAGTTGTTCCGGTACGGTTCGGCCAGCCAGGCACTGATGTAGTACTCGTTCCCGTTCGACGGATCGGTGTAGATGATCGGATCGGTCTGGCCGTTGCCGTTGAGCGAGTACAGCACCGCGTTGGCCACGTCCGTCTCGCTGATGCCGAGCAGCGCGGCCTTTTCCCGGTCCACCGCGACGTTGACTTCCGGATAGTTCTCCTCCCGGCTGATCTGGATGTCGGCCAGGCCCTTGGTCTTATGCATGACGTCGTCCACCTCGCGGATGACCTGGCGGGCCTTTCCCATGTCGTAGCCGTAGATTTCCACGTCCACCGACGCCTGCGAGCCGAAGCTGACGACCCGCTTCACGATCCCGCCGGGGTCGAAGATCAGCAGCACGCCGGGAAACAGCTTGACCACTTTGGGCCGGACCTCGTTCATGATCTGGACCTGATTGCGCGTCCGCTTGTCCGGCGGAAACAGATAGACCTGCACGATGGCCGTGTGCGGCCCCGTGTTGGGGTTGAACAGCGAGGACCGGCCTTGGGCCAGCACGCCGATGCTGGAGACGACGGTGTCCAGCTCGCTCGGCTTAATCGTCTCGCGCAGCACGCGCTCGATCTCCGCCACCTGCTGCTCCGTCTTCTCCACCCGCTGGCCCACCGGCGCGCGCACGAAGATCCGGAACTGACTCTCATCCGTCACGGGGATGAACTCGCTCCCGATCAAAGGCACCAGGGCCAGCGATCCGAAAAAGACCAGGACGACCGTGACGATCAGCGTCCGCCGATGAGTCAGCGCCCAGGCCAGCAGCTCCTGGTAGCCGGCGTCCAGCCGCTCGTACTGGTCCCGACTCCACTCAAAGAACCGGGCCAGCCAAGCCGGCAGGGACCGGATCGCCTCGTGCTCCGGCTTCACGAACTTGTAGCAGAGCGCCGGGGTCACGGTCCGGGACACGAAGAAGGAGGTGAACAGGGCGATCGTGATCGTAAAGACCAGGGGGATGAACAGGAGCTTGGCGATGCCGACCAGGAAAAAAATCGGCAGGAACACGATGACAGTCGTCACGGTCGAGGCGAAGATCGGCATGGCTACCTCGCGGGCCGCCTCCAGGACCGCCTCCCACCGCGACTGCCCGATGTTCAAGTGTCGCTGGATGTTCTCCAGCTCGACGATCGAGTCGTCCACCAGCCGCCCGATGCCCAGCGCCAGCCCGCCCATCGTCATGATGTTCAAGGTCTGGCCGGTGAAATACAGCGTGATGAAGGTCACCAGCACGGACAGCGGAATGGCCACCGTGATGATCAATGTACTGGTGACGCTGCGCAGGAACACCAGGATCACGGCGGCCGCCAGGACCGACCCTTCGATGGCTTGATCGATGAGGTTCTTGATGGACTGCCGGATGTACACCGACTGATCGAAGGAGATCCCCAGCTTCACACCCGGCGGGATGCCGATCATCCTCGGCAGCGCCCGGCGGAGCGCGTCCACCACTTCGACCGTGTTGGCGATCGGCTGCTTGTTCACGCGTAGATACACCGACCGCTGGCCGTCGGTGTGCACGATGTTCGTCTGGATGTCCGAGGAGTCGGTCACCGTGCCCAGGTCCTTCACCCGCACCGGCGTGCCGTCCGGCGTGGCCTTCACGATCACGTCGTTGATCGGCTCGACGGTCCTGAACTGGTTGTTCGTGAAGACGTTGTAATCGAGGTTGCCGGCCTTGAGATCGCCGGACGGGAGGATCAGGTTCGACGCTTTCACCGCTTTGACGACATCCAGGATCGAGAGCCCCCGCCCCTGCAGCAGAGCGGGATCGAGGTTGATGTTGATCTGGCGGACCTTTCCGCCTTCGACCGTGGCGGCGGCCACGTTGGGCAACTGCTCGATCTGCGGGGCGATCGTGTTGAACGCGAGATCGTAGAGTCCCCGCTCATCGAGGTTGCCGCCGGAGACAGTCACGAACGCAGCCGGGATGTTCGACACGTCGAACTTGACGATGAAGGGCTGGAGGATGCCGGGCGGGAGATTGTTGAGGATCTGGGTGACGCGCTGCATCACCTCCATCTGGCCCACGTTGATGTCGGCGCCCCAGTTGAACCAGACCTGGACCGCCCCGATCCCCTGCTTGGAGAACGATTCGACGTGCTCCACGTTCGAGGCCGAGCTGACCGCCTTCTCGATGGGATAGACGACGCTCTGCTCGATGTCGATGGGCGGGGCGCCCTTGTAGATGACCCCGACGAAGGCGACCGGCACCTGAATGTTGGGGAAGAGGTCTCGCGGCAGGCGGTTCAGGGACGTGGCGCCCAGCACGACCATCGCGAGCGACAGCATCAGGATGCCGATGCGGTTGCGGAGCGCGAGAAGGGTCAGCCACATACAATAAAACTTAGATTTAGAAAGCTGTAGGAGCGGGTCCTGTCCCCTCGCAGCCACCCCCACCCATCCCTCCGGGGCACCCATTGCTCCCACCGTAGCAATGGGTCATGAGGGGGAGGGCCAGGGTGGGGGGCGTCGCAGCCCCGCAGACCCGGCTGTACGCGCCGCGCTCGATCTGGGCGCCCGCTCGGCGCCACCTGCTGCAGATGATAAGATGCGGTTCTATCATTGTTGGGGCGCTGTCTTGGGGGCGGCGTCCGTCGGCGTGGGAGCAACCTTGACGCCGTCTGTCACCAGGTCCTTGCCGGAGACGATCACCAGATCAGCGCCGGACAGCCCCTTGGTGATCTCGATCATCCCGTTGCTCCGGATACCCAGTTCGACCGGGATCTTCCGGGCCTTGCCGTCCTGCACGGTGTAGACGTACTGGTCGGTCTCCAACCGGGTGACCGCATCAATCGGGATCTGCAGCGCATTCTCGTGCCGGCCGACGAGCAGTTCCACCCGCGCGAACATGCCGCCTTTGAGGGCACGATCAGGATTCGGAATGTCCACTTCCACTGTCATGGTTCGCGTGCTCGGGTTCAGAGCCTGGACGATGCGCGTCACCTTGCCGTAAAAGACACGGCCTGGATAGGCATCTGCCCGGAGGTCGGCGGCTTGGCCGATCTTCACGAGCGGCACGTCCTTCTCCACCACATCCACGAGCACGCGCACGATCGTGACGTCCTGCATGACCAGAATCCCGCGCGAGAACGTGGAGGTGCTACCGGTCGAGCCTGAAACGAAGGCGCCGGCATCCAGATTCCGGACGGAGATGGAGCCCGCAAACGGCGCTCGGATGTATGAATATGTCAGGCTCGTCTCGGCCTGCTGAAGGGCCACCTCCATCTGGTGCACTTGGGCCCGCAAGGATTCGACTTGCGCGACGGCCACGTCATAGGCGGCCTGGGCGTTGTCCAGGTCCTGCTGCGAGACATACTGGTCCCTGATGAGCGCCCGCATCCGGTCTAGGTTGAGCTTCGCATTACGGATAGTCGCCTCCTGGCTCACCACATTGGCCCGCGCGGCCTCCAAGTTGGCCTTGGCGCGGTTCACGGCGTGCACGTAGTCGGTGTGATCGACCTCCACAAGCAACTGGTCCGCCTTGACGTAATCGCCCTTGTCCACATAGATCTTCGAGATGTAGCCGTCCACCCGCGAGAAGATGTTGACTTGCTGGTAGGGCTGAATGTCGGCTGTGTACACCAGGCGCATGTCGAGATCCTTCCGTACCGGAACGATCGTGCCGACGCTAATCACGCGCTCCTTGCGCGGGTCTTTCTTGGCGCCGCTGCTGACGAGGCGGAAGGCCACGAGCGCGACCAGGGTCAGCACAAGGATGCCGACGAGCGTGAGGAAAGGATGGCGCTTGAAGCGGCTCATTTCCGCAGACCCTCGAGGAAGACATCCACATAGCCGGCGACGGCCTCCTCCGGTGAGCAATGGGCGGGAACGCCAAAAATGTCGTGCAGCAGCCGGTGATAGACGATCATGCCGATGAAGGATTGGGCGGCCAGCAGCGGGTCCACTTTCCGGAACGCCCCTTCTTGGGTGCGCCGGGCGATGTAGCCGGCCAGGAATTCATAGAACACCCGGTGCCGGTTGCGGAAAAACATGTCCGAGAGCTCATGCCCTTCCAGCGCGCTGAAGAGCAGCAAGCGGAGCAACGACGGATCAGCGCCCCGGTGAATGCGGAAGCCGGCGATCAGTGTGAAGACCCGGACATCGTCCCGCTTCTCAGCCGCTTCCTCGATGGACGCCATGAGCTGGGAGAGTTGGCTCTTCGCGGCAATGATCGCAGCATACAGCGCCCGCTTGGTCGGGAAGTGCTTGAACAGGAGCGCCTCGCTGATTCCGGCGGTTCTGGCAATCTCCCGGGTCGTCGTGCCGTTGAAGCCATTCTTGG
>VBOO01000271.1 GCA_005877505.1 Nitrospirota bacterium | reverse complement strand
GCTTTCGGCCGAGCACCCCAGGAGGACTTTCGGCCGGATCCTTTCGCCGATGGTTGACACGATGAGATCAGCGGATTCGACGTGGTCGGGGGAGAAAAACGCGAACGCCAGGTCCACCGATCGTCCGCCCAAGTGGGTCGTGGCCTCGCGACACACCTCGTCGAGGGCGTCCGCGGTGCGGTCAGCTTTCGATAAAGCCGAATGCACTTGCATCATGGCAGTGTACCACACGGGAATGTTGCCTTGTCCAGCCGCTTTGAGGGAAACCGCCGGACCCTTAAATTTCGTGGGTGCTGCCTTCCAGCGTGCCGGTGCACATGGGGCAGCGTTGGGGCGGGGTGGCCGGCGAGGCCTGAGGCGCGGCGATCAATTGGGAGCACTTTATAGCGGCGACGCCGGAGTTGCAGGGGGTCCACAGCGAGCTGCAAACAGGACAGAGGTACCACTGGGTGTATCCAGGCCATTCCCGGTCACGCTGAGCCACGGACGACCTACTGACGTCCGAGGGACGAGGGAACGGGAAGTACATGATCGAGCGCCATGAGAATTTTTGTAACACACCAAATGCGAGCAAGTAAATCGTTCGGCCTCTTTTTCTCTCGGGGAGGGCATGGTATGCTACGCATCATGCATCCTGATCTTGTCCTCTACCATGCCGACTGCACCGACGGGTTCGGGGCTGCCTGGGCTATCTGGAAGCGGTATCCTTCGGCCGAGTTCATTCCCGCCGACCACGGGCTGCCGCCTCCTGTCAGTTGCGCGGGGCGTCGAGTGGTGATCGTGGACTTCGCGTACCCGCGGCCTATCGTGGAAGAGATGGCGAAGGAGGCATCGGAACTCCAAGTCTTAGACCACCATATCACGGCCCAAGAGGCGCTTGTGGGATTGCCGTATGTCCATTTTGATCTGGAAAAGAGCGGGGCCGTGCTCGCCTGGGAATGGGCCCACGGCACCCCGCCCCCCTGGCTCCTGCAATATGTGCAGGACAAGGACCTGTGGGCATGGAGGCTTCCCCACAGCCGCGAGATCAGCGCGGGATTGAACTCCTACCCCTATGACTTCAAGGTCTGGGACTCGTTAGAGAAGGAAAAACTTCAACAAGAAGGGCGGGCCATCCTCCGTTACGAACACGAATTGGTCAAGAAGATCATCCGTCATGTGGTGTGGGTCCAATTTGAGGGTGAAACGGTTCCCTGTGTGCAAAGCGCGATCCTGACCAGCCAGATCGGCGAGCAGCTTACGCCCGGCCGTCCGTTCTGCCTGATCTGGCATGACCGTCACGGTCTGCGGCACTTCAGCCTGCGCTCGGAAAAGGACGGAGCTGATGTGGCGAAGATCGCCGTCAAGTACGGAGGCGGCGGGCATACCCACGCTGCCGGGTTTTCGGTTCCCCTGGGTAAGGCCGGCCCTCCGCCAGCCGATGGCTCGACGCCAAGCGTGCTCATCCTCCCGGTTACCCGTTAGCCCTCCTCGAATTGTTCACTGTCAGTTCGTTCATCAGGAAGAGCCTGTCCGTGCAACCATATGATTCGACGCATGCTCACCGCTGCCGCGCCTTGACGCTTCTCGTGTGATGCCCGTATAATTCCGCTTCTCCTGCGATCGGGGCGGGAATAGCTCAGTGGTAGAGCATCGCCTTGCCAAGGCGAGGGTCGCGGGTTCAAATCCCGTTTCCCGCTCCACGCCCAGCTTGCTGGAACCCGGGTACCCGTTGCTGGGGAACCCATTGCTCCTCACCAGCAATGAGTCGATGCAACGGGTGAAACGATCAAACGGGCCGGATGTTCAATACCACCAGTCGTCCTTCCTCTTGAACGCGGTTTGAACCCGCGACCGGGGGTTTCGAAGGGGGTATGGTCCGTCGTTCGTTTCACGCGGGCTGAACGGTTCCGCATCCGGTCGGGCCGTCCAGCACCTCGCGGACTTTGCGCGCCAGGGATTCGGAGGTGAAGGGTTTCTGCAGAAATGCCATTTCCGCGGTCTGGACCCCGTGACGAACGACGGCATCGTCCGTATAACCCGACATGAACAGCACCTTTGTCTCCGGATGCTCGGACCTCAGTTGCTCGGCGATCTCACGCCCGCTCATCTGGGGCATCACGACATCGGTGACCAGAAGGTGGATGGGTTCTGGATGCTGGGTACTCAGGACCAGG
>VBOO01000277.1:2201-2582 GCA_005877505.1 Nitrospirota bacterium | reverse complement strand
GGCCACGTGCTCCCAGGACGTCGAGCGCATTCTGGCCGCCATCGGGTAACGTCTCGCCTTGACGCTGGTCCTGGCCTCGACTTCACCGCGCCGCTACCAGATCCTCGCATTGCTCGGGCTGCCCTTCCTCATGGTGCCCCCCGCATACCAGGAAGGAGGGGCACGGCGCGCCGTGCCCCTCCCTGCTCGCCCGCCTGCCGAGGAAGCTCTCCACCAGGCGCGTCTGAAGGCGGCCTCCCTGGTCTCCCGGTTTCCCGAGGCGGTGATCCTCGGCAGTGACACGCTCATCAACCTCGACGGGCTCCTCGTCGGCAAGCCGGGCAGTCCTGATGACGCGCGGGCTACCCTCCAGCGCTTGCGCGGGCGGACGCACGACGTCGT
>VBOO01000277.1:0-2124 GCA_005877505.1 Nitrospirota bacterium | reverse complement strand
CGATTTTACGGACGCGGAGCTGGACTCCTACCTGGCAAGCGGCGAGTCCCTGGGCAAGGCGGGCGCCTATGCCATCCAAGGAGCGGGGCGGAATCTGGTGGCCGGCTTCGATGGGGATTACCTCGCGGTCGTGGGCTTACCGCTGCGGGCCGTGGCGGAAGGCCTGGCGAAGCTGGGCTGCCCGGTGGCCGTGGATGTGGACCGTCTCTACCGCGAAAGGGCGGTGTTCAACTGGCGAACGTTCTCACCGTAGGGGCACGGCGCGCCGTGCCCCTACCTGCTGCCGGGTGGAAGCGCGGCTGGTTGCGGGACGAAGAAGCCGCAGGAGAATTCCATCTTCATGGCGTCGTGAAAGCCCATTTTGATGGGAATCAGCTCGTGGGTCAGGATCAGGGCCAGGTATCCCGTGAATGGGTGCGGCGCGGTCGGGATGAAGACAAGGCTCAGCCGTCCGGAAGGCGAGCGCTGCAACTCCTCGGGCGCCTCTCCCATGAGCAGTCCGAGCGCGTACAGGCCGTGCCGTGGAAACGGCAGGAGGACGATCCGGTTGTCGCGCTGGCGGTCCATGAAGGCGAAGATGTCGGTGACGGCCTTGAACGTGGTGTAGATGCTCCGCACCAGCGGGATGCGCAGCAGCGCCGCCTCCGACGCCATCACCAGACGCCCCCCCAGCAAGTTGGACGCGACCACGCCGGCGGCGAAGATCAAGAGGATGAGAAGCAAGGCGCCGCGACCAGGGATGGACGAACTGGCGGCGGGACCCAGGACGTCCACCAGGGCGCCATCGACCGCGGTGAACAGCGTGGTGAGAATGAGGAACGTGCCCCAGAGAGGGACGACGACGGCGAGTCCCGTCAGGAAGTACCGCTCTAGTTGCTGCGTGATGGACATGCGGCTCGCTCGGGGTCCGGTTGTGTTACTTGAGTACGACGGCTGTGCCGGTCAGGGTGACGAACGCAAGAGGGCCCTGTGTCGGGCGCACGTCAAGGCGTGCCCCGATGACGCCGTTGCCCCCCCGTTCAAGGACCTCGGCTTTCAGGTCGGCAAGTGCCTGATCCACCGCCTTGCGTAGACGCATCCCGATCGGTCCTGCACCAAGAGACTGTAGGACCTGTCCTTCCGGAAGCAGGTCGTCAGGCTCACCGATCCGGACAGCCACGGTGGATGTCACGAGCCCTGCATATCCGACGATACGCTGGTTTTCAAAGGCGGACTGCGTGGTGACCGGGACCGAGGCCTGCGGCGCCTTGGACCGTAGCGGCACAGCCGGGGCTACGGGCGTCGGCGAGGACAGTGGGGCTGCGGCCGGCCAGGAGTCCAACTGGGCGATGAGTTCCAAGGAGTCATCGGGCACCTGGATGGGCGCGCGCGGCGGCGCGGCGGCCTTCTCCTTCGATTTGGGCTTGGGGGCCTTCCTCTCGGTCACAGCATGGCCCACGTCTCTTGCGCCGTAGTCGTTATCCTGTTTGTTCTCGTTGGGAATCCTGGGCCTGCCGGAAGGGCTGGCACCCAGCCTGCTCGAGTCATAGCCGCAGTTCAGGCATACTTTCCCGGGTATGACGTCGACCCCGCAGAGTGGACACATCATCGGCCGCTTCCTCTTCTCACCTGACGCGTTGGGAGTCCGGAAGGGGGCGGACGCCAGGATGGTCCGCCAGGATGTATTTGTCCAGGAAGGCGAGGGTCCTGGCCCAGGCTTCCGCCGCCGCCTCTTCCTTGTAGACGTCCGGTCTCGTGTCGTTGAAGAAGGAATGGGCGGTCCCCGGATACTTGTGGATCTCGCACGTCACCTTGCTGGCGGTGAGCGCGCGGACCAGATGGTCCACTTCCTGCTGCGTGACTGCCTCGTCTTTCTCCGCCTGGTGATAGAGCACGGGGCAGCGCAGGGTCGAGAGCTTCTCGGTCGGCACATGACCGTAGAAGACGACGGCGGCCCGGAGCTGGCGGCGCGCGCAGGCGAAGCTGAGGCCGTGGGAGCCTCCCATGGAGAATCCCAGGACTGCGATCCGGTTCTTCTTCACATAGTCCTGGAAGTTCAGATATTCGGCGGCGTCGTTCAAATCCTGCATGAGCTCGGCGGTCTTGACCTTGCCCATGAGTTGCGCGGCGAGCTCGGGATCGCCG
>VBOO01000269.1 GCA_005877505.1 Nitrospirota bacterium | reverse complement strand
TGCCTTCAACCCGGGCGAGCTCGACGAGTTGGCCAACTCGGTCAAGGTGCGAGGCGTGCTGCAGCCGATCCTAGTACGGCGTCTGGGGGACGGCGGCTATGAGCTGATCGCTGGCGAGCGTCGCTGGCGCGCTGCCAAGCTCGCGGGCCTGAAAAAAATTCCGGCCATCGTTCGCTCGGCCACAGATGCCGAGGCGATGGAGATGGCGCTGATCGAAAACCTCCAGCGCAAGGATCTCAATCCGATGGAGGCGGCCCGGGCCTATCAGCGCCTCATCAAGGAATTTGGGCTCACGCAGGAGGCGGTCGCCAAGCAACTCGGCAAGGAGCGCTCGTCGATAGCCAACACCGTGCGGCTCCTGTCGCTCCAATTGGAGGTGCAGGCGTGGATCGAGAACGACCAGTTGTCGCTCGGGCACGCGAAGGTCCTGTTGGCCGTTTCCGATCCGGACCAGCAGGTCCGCCTGGGGCGGCGCGCCGTGACGGAACGCCTGTCCGTGCGGGATCTCGAAGGGTTGGTGCGGTCCAACCATCGCGCAGGGCGCTCGGCCCAAGCGCGCAGGGGGCGCCGTCCCAGCGAGATCGAGGAGCGGATGGCGCGGCGGCTGGGTACCAAGGTGCGGCTGATCGAGGGCAAGACAGGAGGGAAGATCGTGATTGAGTATTATTCGCCCGCTGATCTGGATCGGGTGATTGATTTGCTCATGGGGTAGGTGCTCAGGTTAGATCAAGCAAGTACTAACACTTAAGGAGGTGGACGATGTGGAAAATGAACGAGATGACGGAGAAGCAGGACGAGGACCTGGAGCAGCAGTCCGCCGAAGCCGGAGAGGGCGACGTGATCGCCTTTGTGGGGCGCGGAGTCGAGGTCAAAGGCGTGATCACGTACAATGGGACGGTCAGAATTGATGGCCGGCTGGATGGGGAAATCCACACGGAGGGCGTGCTGGTCGTCGGGGAGGATGCGATCATCACTGCCCAGGTGACCGCCGGCACAGTGGTCAGCCACGGCAAGATCACCGGCGACATCATCGCGTCCGGCAAGGTCAGGCTGTTGGCGCCGGCCGTCTTGAATGGGTCGGTCAAGGCGCCGTTGCTCTCGATCGAAGAAGGTGTGCTCTTCAACGGGAGCCTCGAGATGGCGAAGAAGGCGGAGCAGTCTGAGGCGGGCAAAGCGACCGCTGGCGGCTCTGTCACGCCTATCCGCGTCAGCTCCACGATGAAGACGGTCGGTTAGGGAGGATCGGGAACCGCTATGTGGTCAAAACCGGACAAGGACAACCTGTACACCATGAACGGCGACGAGCCGTTCACCTTCCTCGGCAAGGGGGCGCAGTTCAAGGGGATCATCCAGTTCGAGGGGACGATTCGAATTGATGGCCGCTTGGAAGGGGAGATCCATACGAAGGGGACGCTGATGGTTGGCGAGCATGCGGTCATCGAAGGGGACATCCACGCCGATGTCGTGGTCAGCGGCGGCCAGATCAACGGGAACATCGTCGCCTCAGAGAAGGTCCAACTCCTGTCCACCGGGATCGTGACGGGGACCATCAAGACCCCCCTACTCTCTGTCGAGGAAGGGGTTCGCTTGCACGGGATGTGCGATGCGGAAGGGCGGGGATCGGTCAGGGCCCTGGACGGGGCGCGCGAGGCCGCCCAGCAACAGAAACTGACCGGTGTCGCACGCATGCGTGGCGTCTGAGCCAGGCCTTTGGACAGCATGTTCGGATCGACCAGCCAGCACCAAGAACTCGTCATGGCCGGGGAGGAGACGTTCACCTTTCTGGCGCGGGGGTTCGAGTTCAAAGGGATCTTGACCTTCGAAGGGACTGTCCGCATCGACGGCATGGTGAACGGCGCCATCTTTTCGAAGGGCACGGTGATCCTCGGCCAGCATGCGGTGATTGAGGGAGACGTCAGCGCCGGAACGATCGTCAGCAGCGGGACGATCAACGGGAACTTGACGGCGACCGAACGAGTGCACCTCCTTCCGTCCGCCGCGCTGACCGGCGACCTGAAGACACCCTTGCTGAAAGTGGAAGAAGGGGTGCAGTTGCACGGGAACTGCGACGCGGAGGGGGCGGCCAAGCGTACAGGCGTGAGAGAGTCGCGTGAGGCCGCGGCGCAGGCGGCGAAGGTCCGCGTCTCACAACGAGGCGAGGTTCTGCAACGATGAAGAAGACGGTCGTGGTCGGCATGTCGGGCGGGGTGGACAGCGCCGTCGCCGCGGCGACCCTCGTGGAGCAGGGCTATCACGTCCAAGGAGTCACGCTACAGACCTGGGAGCCCGAAGACAATGCGACGACCTCGAAGAAGTGGCAGGAGCGGGGCTGTTGCAAGATCGGCCTCGCCCGCTTTGTGGCCCAACGGTTGAGCATTCCGCATCAGGTCCTCGACATCCGGGAGCGCTTCCGCTCAGCGGTCGTGGAGGACTTCATCGGCGGCTACTCGGCCGGCCTGACGCCGAACCCCTGCGTGCGGTGCAACGAGCGGGTGAAGTTCGGATGCCTCATGGAGGCCGCACGGGACCTGGGAGCGGACTACGTTGCCACGGGCCACTACGCCCGGCTCCTCTCGGGCGGCACGCGGGGGCCACACCTGCACAAGGGAGGGGATCCCAGGAAGGACCAGAGCTATTTCCTGTACCGCTTGAGCCGGGCATGGCTGCCTCGCATCCTCTTTCCCGTCGGCGGCCTGCGCAAGGAGGACGTATGGCCCAAGGCGGAAGCGATCGGGCTGCCGGCTGACGAGGTCAAGGAGAGCCAGGAGATCTGTTTCGTGACGAAGGG
>VBOO01000268.1 GCA_005877505.1 Nitrospirota bacterium | reverse complement strand
AGCGGAACCAGGAGATCGCCTCGGCCCTGACCGAGTACCGGCGCCTAGTCGCTGAATATCCCGAGGCGCCCCAGGCGATTCTGGCCCGCGTGAAGATCCCGGACCTGGAACGCCAACTGCCGGTTGTGCGGCCGCCGGGGGTGCAACTCCTCGGGACGTATGTGGGGCCGGAGGACCTCGAGAGCCTGGATGAGCGTGAACTGGCTCGCCTGCGCCAGTCAGGGACGAATACCGTCATGGTGGGAATCGCGCGGAACCGGACATTTCCATCTTCAGTGGGAGAGGGGAAAGTCGGGGTCTATTTCAAAACCGACTGGGCGCCGGTCCTTCAGGACAAGCTGGCGAGTGTGGTCGGCGCGGCCCATCGGCTGAGCCTGCAACTCTGGGCGGCGGTATCGGTGCGTCGCATGGACTGGGTGGATCCGGCGCTGGGGTGGGCGGACTGGCGGTACAACTCTAGGACCGGCCAGTTGGAACCGGCCAAGACGCTGGACTTCCTGCACCCGGCGCTACGGGATTACCTGGTGGGATTGTTCATGGACCTGGCGGCCACGGGAATCGACGGCCTGTTGTTGCTCGGCGACCCCGCGTCGGCAGCGGACGAAGGGTTCAGCGCCCAGGCGCTGCGACGGTACGAGCGGGACGTCGGGCAGGCACTCGATCCCGGACTGCTATTTCTGACGCAGGGCAGGGACCCAACCTTCTCCTACGCACCGGAGTTCTGGCGCTGGGCTGGATGGAAACAACGCGAGTATGCCAAAGCGGTGGAGGGCGTGGTGGGAGCGCTCCGGGCCTCCTATCCGGCTTTGAAAGTGGCGGTGGAAGTGCATCCGGAAACGATCACGTCTCCACAGGCGGCCTTGGCATCCTATGCGGAGGACCTGCTCGATCTCAAGCGGTATCGCTACGACTACATCGCCGTCGCCGGCACGCTCTCGCCGAGTACAATGGTCACGAAGGCGGCTGAGATAGTGCGTGGCGACCGGCTGTTGCTGCTCGTGGACCCGGCCGAAAAGGACAATGGCAAGCTCACCTCGATGCTGCCTGGTACGGGATTGATTTACAAGGAGAAAGCCGGCGCGGCGCGCTTGACAAAGTAAGGAAAAGGGGACAGAAATAAATCTGTCCCCTTTTCCTGGGAGATCATAATGATACCGGACAACTTGCGCTATCACAAGGAACACGAGTGGGTGAGGGTTGAAGGCAAACAGGCGATCATCGGGATCAGCGACCACGCTCAGGAGGCGTTGGGCGATATCGTCTTTTTCCAACTACCCCAGATCGGTGCGAAGGTGAAGGCCGGGCAGGAAATCGGCGAAGTCGAATCCACCAAGGCGACCTCTTCCATTTATACTCCGATCAGCGGGACGGTGTCTAAGGTGAATGTGGCCTTGAACGAGAGGCCCGAATTGGCCAATAAGGATCCATACGGCGAAGGGTGGGTGGCCGTCATCGAGATGGCCAGCCCCGCCGAAGTCTCTGGGTTGATGGACGCGAAGGCCTACGCGGCGTACCTCGTCAAAGAAGCGTAGAAAGGGGACAGGCGACTTTTCCATCCCCTTTATGACCATGCCCAACACCACACGCATCGCCATCATCGGGTCCGGGACCGGCGGCTACGTGGCGGCCATTCGCGCGGCCCAGCTCGGCGCGCAGGTCACCCTCGTCGAGAGCGCGGTTGTGGGCGGCTTGTGCCTGAAT
>VBOO01000262.1 GCA_005877505.1 Nitrospirota bacterium | reverse complement strand
GGGGGGCTGATGATGAAACTCGCAACGAAGAGGCATACGAGCTGGGTCCTGCTGGTGGCCGCGCTGTTGTCCCTGTCCGCTCCACCCGCGAGGGCCGCCGATTCCACCGAGGCGGAGGAACTCGTGAATCAGGCACGCCTTTCCTTTGAAAGCCTCGTCAGAGATCCGAACATGACGTGGCTACGCGACCACGCCAAAGACGCCAAAGGGATCCTCATCGTCCCGCAATTGTTGAAGGCGGCCTTCTTCTTCGGTGGCTCGGGCGGAAGCGGCGTCTTTCTGGCGCGCGACGAGAAAACCGGGGAGTGGAGCGATCCGGCCTTCTACACGCTGGGCAGCGGGAGCTTCGGCCTGCAATTCGGCGCCGAGGCGTCGGAGGTGGTGCTGTTGGCCATGACGCAACGAGGCGTGAAGGCGATGCTCGACTCGAACTTCAAGCTCGGCGTCGGCGCATCCATCGCGGCCGGGCCGATCGGCGGCGGAGTAGAGGGCGCGACCGCCAATCTCAGCGCCGATATCCTGTCCTTCGCGAGGTCCAAGGGAGCATTCGTCGGTGTGTCTCTCGAAGGGGCGGTGGTCGCGACACGGGACGAATTGAGCAGCGCCTACTACGGCAAGGAAGTCCAGGCGATGGACATCCTCGTGAAACGCGACGTTCATAACAGCCATGCGGCGGCGCTCCGTGCCGCAGTGGGCAAAGCCGCGAGTGGAAGCGCCGCGCCGGACAAGTAAGGGGCTGACGGCAGGTCTATGCCTGTGCAGAAGATCTCGGTGCGATGCTGCGTCGCGGGCGGCGGGCCGGCAGGCATCATGCTGGGGCTGCTATTGGCCCGTGCCGGCGTCGAGGTGCTCGTCCTGGAGAAGCACGCCGACTTCCTGCGGGACTTCCGCGGGGACACGATCCACCCCTCCACACTGGAAGTCATGCACGAGCTGGGACTCCTGGAGGACCTGCTGAAGCTGCCACACCAGAAAGCGCCGCGGCTCAATGCCAAGGTCGGCGGGCTGGCGTTGACGGTCGCGGACTTCACCCATCTGCCGACGCGCTGCCGCTTCATCGCATTCATGCCGCAGTGGGATTTCCTGAACTTCCTCGCCGAGCGCGGCGCCCGCTATCCGACCTTCACGTTGCGGATGCGGGCCGAGGTGACCAGGCTGATCGAGGAAGCGGGACGCGTCGTCGGGCTACAGGCGACGACCGCGGACGGCCCGTTGGAGGTGCGCGCGAGCTTGGTCGTCGGCGCCGACGGCCGGCATTCGGTGGTCCGGGCAAAGGCCGGATTTAAGGTCGACGAGTTCGGCGCGCCTATGGATGTGCTGTGGTTCCGCTTGTCTCGACGGCCTGACGATCCGGAAGACCCCGTGGCTCGCTTCGAGATGGGGCGGATCTTCATCATGCTCAACCGAGGTGAGCACTGGCAGTGCGGCTTCGTGATCCCGAAGGGGTCGCTCGAACAAGTCCAAGCGCGAGGGCTCCCGGCGTTCCGCGGCAGCGTTGCGCAGCTCGCGCCGTTCGCCGCCGAACGCGTCGGCGAATTACAAAATTGGGATGCCGTCAAGCTGCTCACCGTCCAGGTGGACCGGTTGCGTCAGTGGTATCGCCCGGGCCTTCTCTGCATCGGCGATGCGGCGCACGCGATGTCACCGGTCGGCGGCGTGGGCATCAACCTCGCGATCCAGGATGCGATCGCTGCCGCAAACCTGCTGGCCGCGCCACTGCGCGCGGGTCGGCTGACCAGCGAGGACCTGCGCCGGGTGCAGCCCGACTCGCCTCACCCAGCGGTTTCAAATCCTCGTTCAAAATCGGGTCATCAGGCGCGTCCTGGAAAGCGCGGATCAGCTTTTACCGCCGCTCCTTCTCCGGCTCCTTGCGCGGTTCCCGTTCCTGCGCCGGGTCCCCGCCCGGCTGATCGGGATCGGGTTCCGTCCCGAGCACGTGAAAACGCCCGCACCGTAGAGTCCTCCGACACCCATTCGATCAGCACGATTTCTGGCGGGCAATTCCATCGGATAGGCAAGAAGGACCACCCAAGCCCACGATTGATGTACAT
>VBOO01000015.1 GCA_005877505.1 Nitrospirota bacterium | reverse complement strand
CGTGGCTTCTGTTTCATCTGCTCCAGATCCGATTCTTCCTGAAGCCCTGGCGGCGCTGCCTGTTCAGCCCGGGACCCCTCGGCCTGTCGTTGAGATCCAACCACTGAAGGCCCCGCAACCGTTCCCGGCCACCAGCCTGCGGGTTCCGGTCCTCATGATCAACCAATCCTCTGCCAAGCCTGACCAGCCTATGGCGTACGCGCCCAATAGCGGTGAAATTGTGCTCACGGATATGGCCGTCAGCTATGTATCGGAAGGGACCGGTCCCGAAGTCGTGACGGATTCGCATTTCGGCGGGCATCTCGATGTGTCGCTACGGACCGCGGTCGCGGCGGCTGCCAAGAGCGTGGGGTATGATCCCCGATTCCTGCGGGTTCGGCTCTCCGTCCGCACCTCCATCCTCCAGAACGGGCTGTATATTGATGGCCCGAGCGCGGGCGCTATCCTTGCGGTCGGTGTGGCGTCGGCCTTGCTCGGCGATCCGATCCGTCCCGATGTCTGCATGTCAGGCACGATCAATGAGAAGCAGGAGGTGGGGTCCGTTGGAGGGCTGGAGGAAAAAATCAAGGGGTGCCGGCAGCTCCACTATCGGGAGATGGTCGTACCGTTCGGGCAGACCTCCATGGACCTCGCGCTGAAGGGCATGGAGGGCGATATCAAGATCACCGAGGTGAGCACACTCGGTGCGGCCTACCAAACAGCGACCGGGCAGTCAATCCGAACCACCCCTTTGCGTTAGCGGCTACTCGCTCCCACAGACGGAATCCGTTTTTCCGCTCCCTCTCACGCGCCAGTACTCAGGCCAGGCCTACGATGCGGCCGGTCTCGGAGTCGACATCTACCTGCTCGCCCGTAGGATGTTTGGGCAGTCCGGGCATCAACTGCATGCCGCCACACACCGCCGTCAGAAACTCAGCGCCCGCAAGGATTCGCAGTTCGCGAATCGGAAGGGTGAAGCCCCTCGGCTGACCGAAGAGCTGAGGGTCGTGGGAGAGCGAGTACTGGGTCTTGGCCATGCAGATCGGAAAATGCCCATACCCCAGCCTGGTGGCCGTCTTGATCTGAGCCACGGCAGTGGGCTCGCAGGTCACGCCATCCGCGCCGTAGATCCGGCGAGCGATCGTTTCGAGTTTCCGCTCGATCGAGTCGGTATCCTCGTACAGAAGCCGATAGCTCGATGGCTTCTCGCAGGCCCGCACGACGGCGTCGGCCAGCGATTCAGCACCGGTGCCGCCATCTGACCAGGGCGTGGACACCGCGGCGGCAACGGCTCCTCCGTCGACCGCCTGGGCCTTCACATACTCCAGCTCTTCTTTCGGATCGTCTGCAAACGCGTTCACGGCTACGATGGCAGGGACGCCGAATGTGCGAACGTTGGTGATGTGCTGGCGGAGGTTGGCACAGCCACGGGCCAGAGCTTCCCGGTTGGGACCGACCAGGGCCGCTGGCAGCGGCAAGCCCGGCTTGACTGAGCCGCCGCCTCCGTGCAGCTTCAACGCCCGCAGGCTGGCCACGATTACGGCGGCTGCCGGATACAGGCCGGATACCCGGCATTTGATGTTGAAGAACTTCTCCGCGCCCAGATCGCTGCCGAAGCCCGCTTCCGTGACGACGTAATCGGCAAGGCGGAGAGCGAGTGCGTCGGCGACAATCGAGCCGCTGCCGTGCGCGATGTTGCCGAAGGGACCGGTGTGGATGAGCGCCGGCGTGCCCTCCGTGGTCTGCACCAGATTGGGATTCATGGCGTCCCGAAGGAGGGCGGCCATGGCTCCGGCGCACCGCAGGTCCTCGGCGAACACCGGCCGGCCGTCCCGCGTCATCCCCACGAGAATCCGTCCAAGCCGCCGCCGCAAATCCTTCAGATCGGCGGCCAACGCCAGGATCGCCATCACCTCCGAGGCTTCGGTGATCACAAACTGGGTCCGCCGGCCGCCCTGCAAAGTCACCTGGCGTAGCTCCCGGTCGTTCATCCCTATGACCCGCGGCCAACTGATCGCGGTGGGATCGAGCTGGAGCGAGTTCCCGTGAGACAGATGGTTGTCGACGAATGCGGCCAGCAGGTTGTGCGCCGCGGCCACGGCGTGTGCATCTCCAGTCAGATGCAGGTTCACCTCTTCCTGCGGGACGACTTGCGCACGCCCGCCGCCGGCACCGCCGCCTTTGACACCGAACACGGGACCGAGACTGGGCTGGCGGAGCGTCACGACGGCCCGGTGACCCCGCCGACACAGGCCCATGGCGAGCCCGATCGCGGTGACGGTCTTTCCTTCGCCCAATGGTGTGGGGTTGATGGCCGTGACTAGAATGTAGCGGCCGAGAGGCCGGTCGCGCAGTCGATCGTTGACGGCCAACGCGACCTTGCCCTTGTAGCGGCCGTAAGGGATCAGCTCATCCTGGAGAAGCCCGAGTTCGTTGGCAAGCTCCTGCACCGGTCTGAGCGAAGGCGCGGCGGGCGGAGGCATGGAGTTGCGCCCCGGCTAGAGGGTCTGGTAGGAGACCCGAGTGACGGTCCCGTTCACGATCCGAAAGGCGTTGGCCTCTGGTGCGTCTTTCTTTTCCAGGGAGATGATGAGGTGCAACGGCTCGGGCAGGTTCAGGATGCCTCTGGTGGACTCGAACTCCGAGGCGATCTTGATGTCAGTAAGGGAGGGTCGCGCGGGACTGTGGGGATGCGAATGGTAGATGACCTGCAACTCGAGGCCTAGGCGCCGCACGTCTTTCAATGCCGCAGACATGTCGCGGGCGTCCATGACGAAAGCGATATCGGCGCGCTCGTCGGGCGAGAGGGCCTGCAAGTGGGCGAACTTCGCCTCGTCGAAATTGGCGAGGTGGGCCCCTTCGGTCGCGACGATGTTGGCGATCTTGTAGTGCTGAGTCACGCGACCGTCCTTGCCGGCCAGCATGCCGCAGCATTCGTGCGGAGCCAGTTCACGCGCGTGAGCGATCATTTCGTCGAAGATGTGTCGGGGGATGGCTAAAGGCCGCACGAGACTGCGTAGTCGCCGGACAGGTCTGTGATGCGGGGGCGCTCGCCGCAGAGGAGACACTCGGGGTCTTTCGGGACGCGGGTCTTGCGGAAATTCATCTCGAGCGCGTCGTAGACCAGCATCGAGCCGGCGAGCGACGTGCCGAACCCGACGATTTCCTTGATCGCTTCGGCAACCTGGAGTACGCCGATCGTGCCGGCTAAGACGCCGAGAACCCCGGCTTCCTGGCAGTTGGGGACCAAGCCCGGCGGTGGCGGCTCTGCGTAGAGACACCGGTAGCAGGGAAAGCCGTCGTGCGGTTTGAGGGTAGTGAGCTGCCCTTCGAAGCGGAAGATGCTGCCGGAGATCAGCGGCTTCTTGGCGAAGAAACAGGCGTCGTTGACCAGATAACGGGTGCTGAAGGTGTCCGAGCCGTCCAGGATGAGATCGTAGTCGGTGAGGATGCCCAGGATGTTCTCGGCGTTGATGGTGGTCTGGTACGTCTTGATCGCGACGTCCGGATTGATCGCGACGAGCATCTCGCGCCCGGACTCGACCTTCGGCTTGCCGACGTGAGCCGTCGTGTGGAGGATCTGGCGCTGGAGATTCGACAGGTCCACCACGTCTCCATCCGCCAATCCGATCGTGCCGACTCCCGCCGCGGCCAAATAGAGCGCGGCCGGAGAGCCGAGGCCGCCTGCGCCGATGACCAGCACCCGGGCGGCGACCAGCTTCTTCTGTCCTCTGCCGCCCACGTCCGGCAGGATGATGTGCCGACTGTAGCGTTCGATTTGCTGCTCGGTGAATTCCATCGTTATACGTTATTCGTTATACGTTAATCGTGAATCGGTCGGAATTTTGATGCGTCTCCCGTTTAACGAATAACGATTAACGGTTAACGCTCTCCAAGTCACTCGACGACGTTCAACTCGATGGGGTCCACGATGACGCCCTTCTGCCGGATGCCTGCGATGGCCCGTTCGATTTCGGCGGGATCCCCGGAGAATTCCACGTCCATCCATCCGGTCTTCTCCCGCACGTCCGCCCGGCGGATGTTAGTATCAACCTTTGGAAATGCGCGGTTGATCTGGCAGAGGACCGGTTCCTTGATTTTGTCCTCCGGAAACCGGAGATGAAACCGGAGGTGGGCCATCAGGCGTCTCCTGGATGAACACCGCCCGCAATGGCCGGCACGATGGAGACCTCGTCGCCATCCTTGACGGACGTGCGCTTGCCTTGCAGAAAGCGGATGTCCTCTTCGTTGAGATAGATGTTCACGAAGCGCCGGATCTCGCCGTTGTCGTCACAGACCCGATCCTTGAGGCCGGGAAACTGCCCGTTCAACGACTCGATCAGAGACTGAATGTCCGACGCCGGGGCTTCGACCTCGCTTTTGCCTCCCGTCAGTGTCCGCAGGGGCGTGGGAATCCGTACCTTGACCATGGGTCCTTACCTCTCATGGTTGCCCAGGCCGAACGTTTTCTGGAAGTGGACTAGGCTTGGGGAGATCCGCGTCGGCCGACCGACGGCGTTCATCACGGCCTCCTGGGTCTTCAACCCGTTGCCGGTGATCAACGCGACGGTCGTCTCGGTCCGCTTGATGATGCCCTGCTTGACCAGCTTTTTGAGGACGCCGATCGTGACGCCGCCGGCAGTCTCGGCGAAGATCCCTTCGGTCTGCGCCAGCAGCGTCATGCCCTCGACGATCTCCTCGTCCGTCACCGTGTCCATGGTTCCGCCGCTCTCGGCTGCGGCCTTCAGGGCGTAGTAGCCGTCAGCGGGGTTGCCGATCGCCAGCGACTTGGCGATGGTGGTAGGCTTCACCGGCTTGAAGAAGTCCCGACCCAGCTTGTGGGCTGTGGCGATGGGCGAGCAGCCCTCCGCCTGCGCCCCGTCCACCTTGGTGGCCATGTGGTCGATCAGCCCGAGCTTGTGGAACTCGTTCAGCCCCTTCCAGATCTTCGTGAGCAGCGAGCCGGAGGCCATGGGCACGATGATGTGATCCGGGGCATCCCAGCCGAGTTGCTCCACGACTTCATACGCCAAGGTCTTGGACCCTTCGGCATAGTAGGGACGGAGGTTGACGTTGACGAAGGCCCACCTGTGCTCGCCGGCGATCTCGCTGCACAGGCGGTTCACGTCGTCGTAATTGCCCTCGACCTCGACAACGTTGGGACGGTAGACGAGATTCCCAAGCACCTTAGAGGCTTCCAGATCGTGAGGGATGAACACGTAGCACTGCATCTTGGCCGCAGCGGCGTGGGCGGCGACCGAGTTGGCCAGGTTGCCGGTGGATGCACAGGCGACCGTGTCATAACCCAGTTCGCGGGCACGGGTCAGCGCCACCGAGACGACCCGGTCCTTAAACGACAGGGTCGGATGATTGACCGTGTCGTTCTTGAGGTAGAGCGTGTCCAGCCCCAGTTCGTCGCCGAGGTTCTTGGCCGGAACGAGCGGGGTGAAGCCAGCGGCCAGGCCGACGGTGGGGTTCCCCGCGATGGGCAGGAGATCCACGTACCGCCAGAGGCTCTTGGGACCCGCCTCGATCGCTTTGCGGGTGAGTCGCGGCTTGATCACCTTGTAGTTGTACTGGACTTCCAAGGGTCCGAAGCACATGTCGCACACATGGAGCGACACGGCTGGATACTCCTTGCCGCACTCGCGGCAGACCAAACCTTTGATCTTGTCGGAGTCCATGGGGGCGGGCGTTGCCATGCTCACACCGTCCTCACCGCGCAGACCTCCGGCTCGTGCTCGAAGAGCCGGGTGATCTCCGGGCGCTCGCCGCAGAGCGGGCACCGCGGATTCTTAGCCACCTGGATTTCGCGGAACCGGGTCTCGCGCGCGTCGTAATCCAACAGCCGGTTGGTGAGGAGGCGGCCCTTGCCCAGGATCAGCTTGAGCACTTCGGTCGTCTGGATGGTCCCGATCACGCCGGCCAGCGCGCCGATCACGCCGGCTTCCTGGCAAGTGGCCACCGCGCCAGGGGGGGGCGGTTGCCTGAAGATGCAGCGCAAGCAGGCGCTCTGCCCCGGCAGGATGGTGAACACCCGTCCCTCAAAGCGGAGGATCCCTCCGTGCACCAGCGGCTTGCGTGCGAAGAAGCACGCGTCGTTGATCAAGAACTTGGCGGGGAAGGTGTCCACGCCGTCCACGACGATGTCGTACCGGCCGATGAGGTCCAGGGCATTCTCCCCTGTCAGACGCGCGGCGTGGGTCTCGACCGCGACATTGGGGTTGAGGGCGAGGATCTTGGCCTTGGCGGAAGCCACCTTGGGCCGACCGATGTCGGGCGTCTGGTGGATGATCTGACGCTGGAGGTTGGAGAGATCCACTGCGTCGCTGTCGATCAGGCCGATTGTGCCGATGCCTGCCGCGGCTAAGTAGAAAGCGGCGGGTGACCCTAAGCCGCCGGCTCCTACGATGAGGACTCTGGCCTGCCCGATCTTCTGCTGGCCCTTGCCGCCGACCTCCGGCAGGAGGATGTGCCGGCTGTACCGGGTGACCTGCTCTTCTGAGTCTGGAACGAAGACCATGGCGTGTCGTTTCGTTATTCGTTAAACGTTAATCGTTATTCGTTTTCTTCCGTCTCGCCGATAGAATCTGCCGTTTAACGTCTAACGTTTAACAGTGGACGATCTTCATATATTAAAGTATTTCTCGATGCTAATGTAGCGCTCGCCCGTGTCGCAGAGCACCGTGACCACGTTCTTACCAGGCCCGAGTTCCGCCGCGACCTTCTGGGCTGCGGCGACGTTGGCCCCTGACGAGATGCCGACCAAGAGCCCTTCCTTCCTCGCCAGCAATTTGGCCATCTGGTACGCCTCGTCGTCCGTCACGGTGAGCACGCCATCCAGGATCGCGCGGTTCAGGACCTTGGGGATGAACCCCGCGCCGATCCCCTGGATCCGGTGCGGACCCGGGTCGCCGCCCGACAAAACGGGCGAGCCTGCCGGCTCGACCGCAATGACCTTGACCTTCGGGTTCCGTTCCTTGAAGACCTCGCCGCATCCCGTGATCGTGCCGCCGGTGCCGACCGATGCGACGAAGGCGTCGATCCGGCCGTCCATCGCCTCCCAAATCTCCGGCGCCGTCGTCTTCCGGTGCATGGCCGGGTTCGCGGGATTCGAGAACTGGTCCGGCATGAAATAGTCCGGGTTCGCGGCGACGAGGCTCTCGGCTTCCTTGATGGAGCCTTTCATCCCCTCCCAGGCCGCCGTGAGCACGAGCTGCGCGCCGTAGGACGACAGCAGGCTCGCACGCTCCATGCTCATGCTCTCCGGCATGACGAGGATAAGCTTGTAGCCGCGCACGGCGGAGATCAGCGCCAAGCCGATGCCCGTGTTACCGCTGGTCGGCTCGACGATGGTGGCGCCAGGCTTCAGCCGGCCCTGCCGTTCCGCCTCGTTGATCATGTTGAGGCAGATGCGGTCTTTGACCGAGCCGCCCGGGTTGAAGTGCTCGGCCTTAACGTAAATGGTGGCGGCCCCCTCCTGGGACAGGCGGTTGAGCCGGACCAGGGGGGTGTGCCCAATGAACTCGGTGATGGCGTGCGACGCGCGGAGCACCTAGGCGCCCCCGCCCATGTAGAACAGGAATTCGATCGCGTCGCCGTCCTTCACCACTGTGCTACCGAGTTCATCACGTTCCAGCATCTTCGAGTTGAACTCCACGGCCACCATCTGGGGGCTGACGTCCTTGGCTTTCAGGATCTCCAACACGGTGCTACCCGACACCTCCTCGCTCTTGCCGTTGATCGTGACCCGCATGGGCGCCTACACCTTGACAGCGGAAAAATCATCTGGAATCGCCACTGTAACGAAGCCTTACGGCGCTTGTCAAGGAACGCGGCTGGGCATTCCCTGCGGTTGACTTCCTCTAGCGCCTCTCCTAGAATCCCCGAACTCCACGTGCACGGCCCGCTTCCCAGACACCCATGAATCTCCCTAATGCGCTGACGGTCCTTCGCATCCTCCTCATTCCGGTATTTATCGGATTCCTCACCTATGGGCGCTTCATGTGGGCACTATGGACGATCTTGATCGCCGGCGTCACGGACATTCTGGACGGGGTCATCGCCCGGATGGCGAATCAGCGCACGAAGCTTGGTGCGTATCTGGACCCGCTGGCTGACAAGCTCCTCCTCACCTCGTCCTTCGTCACCTTGTCAATTCTGCATCTGGTGCCGGGATGGGTGGCTATCGTGGTGGTCAGTCGGGATCTCATCATTGTGGCTGGCACTCTCCTGCTGCATGTGACCCAGACACCGATTGAAGTGGCCCCAACGGCGCTCGGCAAGGGAACGACGCTGGCCCAGCTCTCTTATCTCGTGCTGGCGCTGGTGCTCATTGCCTTCCAGAAAGACGTGCACCAGTTGATGCCGCTGCTGGCGCTCATGCTGACACTGACGGTCATTTCTGGCCTCCACTATGTCTATCGGGGCATCCGCGCGTACCATCCAGACTTGGTCTGACGCGTGCTACGCGCCGGCAAACATTTCATGGGGTTGGAGTGATTGTTCGTTGACAATACCCCCATAACGCAGTAGACTGTTTTCCCAATGTTTCGCGTGGTTTTACGCCCTGACAACTTTTCCTGCCTGACGGAGCGAAGCTATGCCTCCGGTTACTGACAAATTGGGCAAGTTGCTCATTTCCGCCAACCTCATCACTGAGCCCCAGTTGAATGAGGCGCTCAGGTCTATTAAGCAATCAAAAGGTAGCCCCCGGCTCGGCAGCACGCTGGTCAAGATGGGTTACATCCCGGAGGAGAAACTCCTCCAGTTCCTCTCCCAACAGTATCGGGTGCCTGCCGTGGATCTGAAGATGTACCAGCACATCGATCCCGCCATCATCAAGCTCGTGCCGCTGGAACTGGTCAAGAAGCACATGGTGCTGCCGTTGAGGCGGGTTGGGGCGACGGTGACCGTGGCGATGCTGGACCCCACGAACATGCTGGCCTTGGACGACCTCAAATTCCGGACGAACTACACGATCGAGCCCGTGATCGCCGCTGAGTCGGCGCTCATCGAGGCGATCAAGAAGTACTACGGGGCTGAGGCTGCCGGCAGTGCGGAAAACAGGGCAAAAGCCAACGCTGCCATTCTGCAGGCCAAAGACTACACGATCCCCGAAGGCGATCCAGAGGATGAGGTGGCCAATCTCGGCAAAATGGAGGAAGGGCCTATCGTGGACGTCGAGGACTTCGACAAGACGGTGGGCGATGTGCTTGACTCAGTAGAAGTGGCAGAGACCGATCAGGACCTGGGCATGATCAGCGAGGTCGAAGCCCCGATCATCAAGCTGGTCAACGGGATCCTGATCAACGCCATGAGGGTGCAGGCCAGCGATATCCACATCGAACCGTATGAGACGGTGTTCCGCATCCGGTACCGGGTCGACGGCGATCTGCAGACGGTCATGAACCTGCCCTTGAAGGTCAAGAATGCGCTCATTTCCCGCATCAAGATCATGGCGAAACTGGACATCGCCGAGCGGCGGCTCCCGCAGGACGGACGCATCAAGCTGAAACTTGGTCCGAAGCGCGACATCGACTTCCGCGTCTCGGTCCTCCCCACTCTGTACGGCGAAAAGGGCGTTCTCCGCCTCTTGGACAAGGCCAACGTCCAGGTGGACAAGGACAAGCTCGGCTTTGACAAGAAACAGGCAGCCGATATCAATGCCGCCTTGGCGATGCCGTATGGCATGATCCTCGTCACCGGCCCGACCGGAAGCGGCAAGACCGTGACCCTCTATTCGTGTCTGCAGGCCCTCAACACTCCCGACGTGAACATTTCGACGGCCGAGGATCCGGTCGAGTTCAACTTCATGGGGATTAACCAGGTGCTAGTCCAGCCGGATATCGGGCTGACCTTTGCGATAGCCCTCAAGTCCTTCCTCCGCCAGGACCCTGACATCATCCTGATCGGTGAGATCCGGGACTTCGAGACGGGCGAGATCGCGATCAAGGCCGCGATGACAGGGCACTTGGTGTTAGCGTCAGTCCACACCAACGATGCGCCGGCGACGATCAACCGGCTCCTCAACATGGGCATCGAGCCGTTTCTGGTCGCCTCCTCCGTGATCCTGATCATCGCCCAGCGGCTCTGTCGACGCATCTGTAAGGAGTGCAAGGTGCCAGACCCGACGGTGACTGCGGAAATCCTGAGAATGGCAGGTGCCAGCAGAGCGAATGAAGCGGACTACGTCAATATGACCCCGATGAAGGGAAAGGGCTGCACGACCTGTAACCAAAAGGGGTACAAGAGGCGCCTCGCCCTCTACCAGATCATGCCCATCACGGAGCAAATTCGCCTGGGGATACTGCGGGGCGCGTCGACGGACGAGATCAGGAAGATGACGCTTGACGAGGGCGTGAAGACGATCCGGATGAGCGGGATCACCAAGGTCTGC
>VBOO01000257.1 GCA_005877505.1 Nitrospirota bacterium | reverse complement strand
ACCGCCGTGGCCCGCGACGCCGCCGGCAACACCACCACCTCGGCTGCGGTCAGTGTGATGGTGTACAACAGCCCACCGACCATCTCTATTTCCTCGCCCGCTCCGGGCGCCACGGTCTCCGGTACGATCATCGTTCGGACGTCGAATGCCCATTTCAAGAAATTCGGAGTCGTGGGGCTTCAGTTCAAAGTGGATGGGGTCAACCTGGGGGATGAGGTCACAACCACACCCTGGGCTGTCTCCTGGGACACCACCTTGGTGGCGAACGGAAATCACACCCTCACCGCTGTAGCCCGCGATGGCGCAGGGAACACGGCCACCTCGGCCGCGGTGATCGTGGCCGTCAATAATCCACCGCGGTGACGTTCAACGGGGGAGGCACGGCGACCAGCGCCAGCGCGTTCACCGTCACCCCGCTTTTCATCTTCTAGCTCCGTGATTTCAGGGCCCGAATGAACCCAGCGCCTCGCCGGTGCTAGGGCTTTTCCAGAAACCTCACGAATCTTCTCACGAACCTTGTCTTTGCTAGGCCGATTGAGCACCAGTTTACACGCTCTCTTTACCTAATTTTCACCAGCCTCTCCCGCGCTCCTTACAAACGCGCAGTAGCCTGTGGAACATGCGCGGCCATTCGCTTGCTCCCTCTATCTGCCGGGCCTTGCTGGGTGCCGGCGTGCTCGCTGTGCTCTGCTCACTGGGGCCGGTCTTCAGCCAGTCTCTTCCCACTGGCGGTCAACCAGATCCGACGCTTCTGCCGGTGGCAACGACCTCGCAGGTGCCGCTCACCACGGCCTATAATGCCCTCAACGTGCCGGCGATAGCGGCCGGCGGCTCCTACCTCGACCCGACGACGGGCGTGAAGGTGTACAAGATCACGTCCGCGACCTTCCCCACGACCAGCTCGGGCTGGTGGCATGACTACGCCGAAGGCGGGGACGAGGTGTCGTTGCCGTACAAGGGCACAACGCGCGCCGTACTCGTGAACAGCAGCTCGGGCTATTGGATCGCGGACTTCACGCCGGGCGTGGGCGTGAGCAACGGGCGGGCCCTCACCGGGAGCTTCGTTCCGGTGCATGACCAGGCGTTTGTGTTCTCGACCAACCCGGCGACGCCGTACTACGCGTACGTGAGCAACGGCAGCTCGATTCGCCGCATCGACATCCGGACCATGACGGAGGCTCCGGGCGACGGCTGGCCCGTCTTGAACGAGCCAGAGGCGGTGTGGCTGCAGCAGTCGGAGAACGACGCCTTCTTCACTTGGATGCGCGGTCAGAGTGGGCCGGTGGTGGTGGGCTACGAGCCCGCGACGAGCACGCTCAAGACCCAGACGGTCTCGAACGTCGATCAGCCGCAGATCGATCGCAACGCCAGCTCCCGGTACGTCGCGATCAATACCACGCCGCAAGAAGGGCTGATTCTGTGGGACTTCAGCCGGAACGTGACCGTCTGCACTGCGGCCGGCGACCCTGGTCCCCAGTTCAACCACATGGCGGCCCTCCACGACCGTTGGATGGGTCTGAACTGGAACACGTCGGCGCCGCACAACTACGACCAGTTCCTCACCGACTGCTCAAATGAGAACCTCGGCTCCCCCGCGAACGCCAACGATTACTACGCGAACGGGAGCTGGAACCAGCATCCCGCTTCGCTGGACGATCAGTGGGTCTTGTTCAGTACGCAAGAGGGACTCACGCCGGGGGTGAGCGGCTACCTCGCTCCCGGCGGTATGATCTTCGTGACGGCCAACGGGCAGCGCCGCCTGCTGGGGCACCCGTACAATACGTCTACGAACTACACGACCTACAGTTTCGCGCGCCTGTCGGCGGACGGCCGCTACGTGATGTTCACCGCGGACATGAACGGGTCGGGGCGCAGCGACGTGTTCCTGGCTGAAGTGCCCCTCTCAGCAGGCGCGGACACCACTCCACCCACAGTTTCGATGACGGCTCCCACCTCCGGCGCGACGGTCTCCGGCACGGTCACGGTTTCAGCCAGCGCCTCCGACAATGCCGGGGTTGTGGGCGTGCAATTCAAACTCGATGGGGCCAACCTTGGGGCAGAGGACACCACGTCTCCCTTCCTCCAACGGTTCCCATACCTTAACCGCCGTTGCGCGCGACGCCGCCGGGAACACCGCCAGTTCGGCCGCGGTCAGTGTGACGGTGGCGAATGATACGACTCCTCCCATCATCTCCTCGGTGTCGGCGTTCAACATCACGTCGGCTGCGGCCACGATCACGTGGGCCACCAACGAGGCCTCTGACTCTCAGGTCGAATACGGATTGACCACCGCCTATGGCAATTCCACCGTCTTGAACACCAGCCTAGTGACTGCGCACGCCCAGAGCTTAAGCGGGCTGTCTACCAGCACCCTGTACCATTATCGTGTCAAATCCAGGGATGCGGCAGGAAACCTCGCCGTCTCGGGTGATTTCACCTTCGACGCCGCCGGAAACACCTCCGACCAGTTGGCCTCCACCAGCGCCACGACCCCAGTCGTGCTTGCCTCGGGAGGCCTCTCGAGCATCAATACGGTCTTCATCATTGTATTCGAGAACAACAACTGGACCGCCATCGAAGCCGCCAATCCAACCTTTATCAACTCCCTGCTCCCCCAGGGGGCCTTCGCCGCGCGGTACTATAACCCTCCCGGCAACCACCCGAGCGAGCCCAACTATATCTGGATGGAGGCCGGGGCCAATCTGGGCCTGACCTCGGACAACGATGCGAGCAACTCGAATAGCACCAGCACCACCAACCATCTGGTGACCTTCCTTAAAACTGCGGGGATCACCTGGAAAACCTATCAGGAGGACATGCCCACGGGGGTCTGCCCTCTCAGGAGCTCCGGCAACTACGCCGCCAAGCACAACCCCTTCGTCTTTTTCAGGGACTTGACAGGCAGTAACAATTCGAATGACGCGTTCTGCATCGCCCATAACCGGAACTTTACCGAACTGGCCACCGATCTGGCAGCCGGCAACGTGGCCCGCTACAACTTCATCACCCCAAACCTCTGCAACGACATGCACGACTGCAGCATCGCGACGGGCGACAGATGGCTGAAGAATAACCTGCCTACGATCCTTAACTCCGCGGCCTTTAAGAACAACGGGGCAGTGTTCATCACGTGGGATGAGGGCGAGGGCGGACCGGTTATCGATCCCAATTTTAGCTCCGGCGACGGCCCTATTGGGATGATCGTGCTCTCCCCATTAGCCAAGGTCAACTTCACCAACACCATCCACTACGACCACAGCTCGTTGGTGCGGACGCTGCAGACGATCTTCGGAGTGATGCCGCCGGCCTTTCCCTGGCTGAACAATGCGTCCACGGCCGCCGATATGAGCGATCTCTTCACCTTGAGCCCGGGTGACACCACCCCGCCCACGGTCTCGATTACGGCTCCAACTTCCGGCTCGACGGTCTCCGGCACGGTCACGGTGTCGGCCACATCCTCCGATAATGTCGGAGTCGCGGGCGTCCAGTTCAAGCTCGATGGGAACAATCTCGGTGCCGAAGACACGTCGTCCTCGTTCTCTATTTCCTGGAACACCACCTCGGCCTCCAACGGTTCCCATACCTTAACCGCCGTCGCGCGCGATGCCGCGGGGAACACCGCCACCTCAGCCGCGGTCAGCGTGACGGTGGATAACGCGCCCCCGGTGCTGTCCAGTGTGAGCGCCTCCGGTCTCACCGCGAGCGCGGCCACGATCACGTGGGCCACCAACGAGGCCAGCGACTCGCAAGTGGACTTTGGCCTCACAACGGCCTACGGCAGCACGACGCCGCTGAACTCGACCCTGACCACGGCCCATGCCGTGACCCTGACCGGGTTGCAGGCCGCTACCCCCTTCC
>VBOO01000256.1 GCA_005877505.1 Nitrospirota bacterium | reverse complement strand
TGCAGTTCAAGCTGGACGGGGTGAACCTGGGCGCGGAAGACACCGTGGCGCCGTACTCTATTTCCTGGAACACGACCACCGCGAGCAGTGGCTCGCATAGCTTGACTGCCGTGGCCCGCGATGCCGCGGGCAACACGGCCACCTCGGCCGCAGTCAGTGTGACGGTGGACAACAGCGCACCGACCGTCTCCATTTCCTCGCCCACTCAGGGCGCCTCGGTGGCGGGCACGGTCTCGGTCTCCGCGAGCGCCACCGATAACGTGGGCGTCATGGGCGTGCAGTTCAAGCTGGACGGGGTGAACCTGGGCGCGGAAGACACCGTGGCGCCGTACTCTGTTTCCTGGAACACGACCACAGCGAGCAGTGGCTCGCATAGCTTGACCGCCGTGGCCCGCGATGCCGCCGGCAACACCACCACCTCGACCGTGGTCAGTGTGACGGTGGACAACAGCGCACCGACCGTCTCCATTTCCTCGCCCGCTCAGGGCGCCACGCTGTCGGGCTCGGTCACGGTCTCGGCGAACGCCACCGATAACGTGGGCGTGGTGGGCGTGCAGTTCAGGCTGGACGGGGTGAACCTGGGCGCGGAAGACACCGTGGCGCCGTACACTGTCTCTTGGAACACGACCAGCGCGAGCAGCGGCTCGCATAGCGTGACCGCCGTGGCGCGCGATGCCGCCGGCAACACCGCCACCTCGGCCGCGGTCAGTGTGACCGTGGATAACAGCCCACCGACCATCTCTATTTCCTCGCCCACTCCGGGCGCCTCGGTGTCAGGCGCGGTCACGGTCTCCGCGAGCGCCACGGACAATGTGGGCGTCGTCGGCGTACAGTTCAAGCTGGACGGCACGAACCTCGGCGCGGAAGTGACCACGCCGCCGTACTCAGTCTCCTGGAACGCGGCCTTGAGTGCAAACGGCAACCACAGCTTGACCGCGGTGGCCCGCGATGCCGCCGGCAACAACGCCACCTCGGCTGCGGTCAGTGTGACGGTGAATAATCCAGTGCCCGATACCACGCCGCCGGCGGTGTCGATGACCGCGCCGGCCGCCAGCGCCACGGTGTCGGGCGGAGTCACGGTCTCCGCGAACGCCACCGATAACGTGGGGGTGGTCGGCGTGCAGTTCAAGCTGGACGGTACGAACCTCGGCGTGGAAGTGACCACGCCGCCGTACTCAGTCTCCTGGAACACGACCTTGAATGCAAACGGCAGCCACAGCTTGACCGCCGTGGCTCGGGACGCAGCGGGCAACACCGCCAATTCGGCCGCGGTCAGTGTGACGGTGGATAACATCCCACCGACCGTCTCCATTTCCTCGCCCGCTCCGGGCGCGACGGTGTCGGCCACGATCACGGTCTCCGCCACCGCCACCGATAACGTGGGCGTCGTCGGCGTGCAGTTCAAGCTGGACGGGGTGAATCTTGGCGCGGAAGATACCGCGGCGCCCTATGCCGTCTCATGGAATACAACAGCGTCCCTCGAGGGATCCCACACCCTCACTGCGGTCGCTCGGGATGCGGCAGGGAACATCGTCACCTCCGCCCCGCTTAGTGTGACGGTGGTGAAGCCGCCCACGATCACGAGCTTCACGCCGACCAGTGGACCGGTGGGGACCAGCGTGACGATCAGCGGGACGGCCTTCACCGGGGGGGCCACGGCGGTGCGCTTCAACACGACGAGCGCCGTGAGCTTCTCGGTGAGCTCGGCCACGGCCATTTCAGCCACGGTGCCGAGCGGGGCCACGAGCGGGCCACTCAGCGTGACCACGCCCGGCGGGACGGCCACTAGTTCCAGCAACTTCACGGTCACGGCGAGCGTCCCCACGATCGCGAGCTTCACGCCGACCGGCGGGCCGGTGGGGAGCAGCGTGACGCTCAGCGGGACGGCCTTCACCGGGGCCACGGCGGTGACCTTCAACGGGACGAGCGCCGTGAGCTTCTCGGTGACCTCGGCCACCTCGATCTCGGCCACGGTGCCGAGCGGGGCCACGACCGGGCCCATCAGCGTGACCACACCCGGCGGCACGGCGA
>VBOO01000264.1 GCA_005877505.1 Nitrospirota bacterium | reverse complement strand
GTCATCGATAATTGACGTACTGGAGATCAATCCCGAAATCCTGGCTCTTGAGCCGGACGATCACGGCCTGTAACTCGTCCTTGCTCTTGGCCTGCACGCGCAACTGATCGCCCTGGATCTGGGCCTGGACCTTGAACTTCCAGTCCTTGATGAGCTTGGCGATCTCTTTCGCCTTCTCGCTCGACAGCCCGTTCTGGATCTTCGCGACCTGCCTGACGGTGCCGCCCAACGCCGGTTCCACCGGACCAAACGCGAACGCCCTGACTGAGACGTTGCGCTTGATGAGCTTCGCCTTCACGATGTCCACCACACTCTTGAGCTTGTACTCGTCGTCCGACACGAGCACCAGCTCGCTCTCCTTTTCCTTGAGCGTCAACTCCGTCCTGGTCCCCTTGAAATCGAACCGCTGGTGGATTTCCTTGAGCGCCTGATCAAGCGCGTTCTTGACTTCCTGCATGTCCACCTTCGAGACCACATCGAACGAATTCACATCAGCCATGCTCTACCTTTCGATTCCGGTTAATCTCACTCTGAGCGCAGCGAAGAATCTCACGTGAGCCCCTGCACGGCGTTTACGCTGAGCGTGCGTCGAGATGCTTCGCTCCGCTCAGCATGCCACATGGAGAGTTTAGGCTGACAGCCTGCCGGCTTCAGCAGCACGGGCCTGCGGGAATCTTGACGCCGCCCTGCTGGCCAGCCGGCACTTCGCTAGTCGTATAGGGTTTCTTCTGGACCACAAACCCATACCACTTGGCCAGCGAGTCCGCCAGAATCACGACCGCCAGCGTCGCCACGACGCCGACCAGGGCGGCATCCAGATAGAACACGAATGCCTTCCCGACTGGGGCCGAACCGGCCTTCGTAAGGAACAGGACAAACAGCTCGTACGACCCGCTCAGCGTGATGACGCCGACGAAGACCATCGGCACGGTCGTGACCCCGAGATACCGCGCCTTGCCCATCTTGATCAACACCGTCGTCCCCACACACAGGGCCAGCATGCCCAGCAGTTGGTTGGCAGCCCCGAACAACGGCCAGATGGTCGAGATGCTGCCGGTGCCGATCAGATAGCCCCAAGCGCCGACCACAGCGGCGCTGGTGGCGATCACACCCGGTTGCCAGGTGATCCGCCCCAGCGGCGCGTAGAAGCGCCCGCCCATCTCCTGGAGAAGATAGCGGGCGACGCGCGTGCCGGCATCGATGGTGGTCAGTATGAAGAGGGCCTCGAACAGGAGCGCGAACTGGTACCAATAGGCCATCAGGCCGGTCATGCCCGGCAAGGCCGAGAAGATCGAAGCCATGCCGACAGCCAAGGAGACCGCCCCGCCGGGACGCCCCATGACCTGCTGCTCCACGAGGCGGGAGAGCTCCTGGATGTGCGCCACCGGGTAGCCCAGCGCCCCCAATGCGTCGGCCGACAGCGTCGTATTGATGGCGAAGTAATCACCCGGCAACAGGAGGGACGCAGCGATCAGCGCGATCACTCCCACGAAGCTTTCCATCAGCATCGCACCGTACCCGACCAGCGCGTGCGACTCCCGGTCGACCATCTTGGGCGTCGTGCCGGACGACACCAGCGAGTGGAACCCCGAGATCGCCCCGCAGGCGATCGTGATAAAGACGAAGGGGAAGATCGGTCCGGGGATGATCGGCCCCCCGCCGGCGATGAAGCCGGTCACGCGGGGCATCTCGATCGTCGGCGCCATCACGATCACGCCGACGCCCAGCAGCGCGATCACGCTGACTTTCATGAAGCTGGAGAGGTAGTCCCGCGGGACCAGCAGCATCCAGATCGGCAGGACCGACGCGAGAAATCCGTAGGCTGCCATCAGCCAGACCAAGGTGGAGCGCTCCAGATCAAACCACCCCGCCAGCGAGGACTGGGCGACGGCACGGCCCTCGATGACGGCCGCCACCAGCAGGACTACACCGATCGCCGACACTTCGCCCACGCACCCCGGCCGCCAGCGTTGGAGGTAGAACCCCATGAAGAACGCGATCGGGATGGTCATGGCCAGCGTGAATGTGCCCCACGGGTTATGGAAGAGCGCATTGACGACCGCCAAGCCCAAGCCGGCCAACGCCACCACCACGATGAACAGGACCGCCACTGCCGTGGCCGTGCCGGTGATGATCCCAACTTCGTCCCGTGCGATCTCTGGCAGCGACCGGCCGTTGCGGCGCATCGACGCGACGAGGATGATGAAGTCCTGGACCGCCCCGGCCAGCACTGCGCCGACGACTAGCCAGAGGAAGCCAGGGAGAAACCCGAACTGCGCGGCCAAGACCGGCCCCAACAGCGGCCCGGCTCCCGCGATGGCGGCAAAATGATGGCCGAATAGCACCCATCGGTTGGTGGGATGGAAATTCGCACCGTCGTTGAGCCGGTGCGCCGGCGTGATCCGCCGATTGTCCAGTTCGACCACCCGCCGCGCGAGGAACCCGCCATAGAACCGGTAGGCCAGCACGTAGAAGCAGGCCGCGGCGACCACCAGCCAGAGGCCGTTGACTTTCTCGTCTGGATGGACGATGCCGGTGACAATTCCGAAGCCGACCGCGGACAGCACAGCCAGACCCGCCCAGACGATAGAAGGCCATGCAATCATTGCACTATTCTAGCAAAAACTTGAAAGGTTATAAATCACTGAAAGACGTGAAGGAATAAGTGGGGTCAGAGTCCACTTTCTATCGTCCTACATGAACTGCTGCGCGGCGCCCGTAGGGAACTGGAACTGCGGAAATAACCTCCTCCGGCCTTCATTCTTGCCGCTCGAAGTTGGACGAATCCAGCGATCACACCGGCGGGCGGTCGCATGGCTCCGCGGGGGCCGCTACCTGGCCTTCCTTGGCCAGCGCCCAGAGACCGAACGCAATCCAGACGATCTCCCGGAGGCGACGCACGAGCGCGAAGGTCACGCCGGCCGCCTCGGTCAGTCCAAAGGCCACGCACACGAGCACGGTTCCCGCTTCCTGGCCGCCGACGCTGCCCGGGATGAACGCCGTCCCGCCCTTGGCGAGCACGGCCAGCGCCTCGATGGCGATCGCCGTGATCCAATCCACCGGCAGCCCGAGAAAATACAGGATCAGGTAGACTTCGACGGCGCCCGCTAGCCAGCCTGCGAAGAACGACGCAAACGAGCGGAGGAAGCCGCGCTGGTCACGGCCATAGAAAGCCCGGATCGCGTCATCCAGAGCTTCAAGCTTGCGCTCCCGCGCCTTCAGCCAGGCGATCCGGACGCCCATCCGGTCGAGCGTCCGGAGGAGGCCCATGAACATTCCGCACCGTTGCACCGTGAGAAACAACCCCACGGCGAACCCCAGCAGGCCGAGGCCAAGAAGGCTCGGCACCAGCACATCGGTGGAGCGGCTCAACCGCACCGCGCCCAGCCCGACCCCCAGCAAGATGAAGACGATCTCCGCCAACGTCATCGTGGTCTTGGCCGTGACGACCGACGCCATGCCGTCCACCAAGGGAACGTTGTGGCGGCTCAGCAGATACGCCTTCATCGGCTCGCCACCCAGGTACATGCCGGGAGTCGTGTAGTTCACCGCTTCACCAGCCATGCGGGTCAGAAAGAGGCGGTCATACCGGAGCTTGTCGGCGTGTCGTCCCAGAGTGTACCGCCAGCCCAGGGCGTCCAGCATATACACGACAATCGAGGGCAGCATGACCCAGACGATGTTCCAGCCCAGTCTATGAATTTCTCCACCCAGGGTGGCCGGACCGATGTGGAGCACGAGCCCGCAGAGCACGGCCACGCCCAGCAGGAGGAGGACGAGAGTGAGGCGCGTCACTTTATTGGGCGCGTGCGGATGTACTCGGAGATCTGAGCTGCCAGGCCAGCACGGGCCAGAAGATGTTCGAGCCGATCGCGGCCAGGGGGAGGAACCATTCCGCATGCCCGACGAGGGCACACGCCAGGATGAGCACCGAAAAGTCCCGGCTGGCGAGGCTGTTGAGGAGCGACTCGACAGCGCTCCGCCGTTCGGGATCAAGTCCTTTCCGCATCCGGATCGCTTGTTGGACCACTACGAACGCCGCGACGTTGCCGAGCATCGCGAAGCCTCCCAAGATCAAGGCTACGGGCCCCCACGTGTCCCGGTATGCGGCCCAGGCGATGCCGGCATAGAGCGCGAGATGGACGATGTTATCGAGAACGACATCCAGTTGTTCGCCGAAGGCCGACTCCATGAACTTGAGCCGTGCGACTTCTCCGTCACAGCAGTCCAGGATCGCGGAGAGCTGGAAGAGCAGCGCGCCGATGACGCCAGCGGCATACCCTCCGAGGCCGAAGGCCGCGGAAGCGAGGACCCCGACCGCCGTGGCCAGGATGGTCACGCCATTGGGAGTCAGCGGCGTGCGCACCAGCCAGCGGGTGATCCACCCTGAGCACCGGCGATTGAAATGCCGGTCGACGAAGCCTTCGAGGCCGCCCTTGAGCGAACGCAGCAACTGCCGCTCCGCCTCGTCAGGGCCCGCCATGCCTTCGGCGCAGACATCCCGATACCAGTCTGATCCTAACGGCACTATTCGCCCCTGCCCTTGGCGAACGGCTCGCTCCAGCGCCGCGTGCATGGGGTATGGGCTGTCCTGCGCCGTCGCCCACCCGGAAGCGGTGAAGCCTTCCGGTATGGCGACCAGCTCGACGTCCAGGACAGGAGAGGCGGCGGTTTCCAGCGTCACGACGCTGCCGCGCTCACCCTTCGACATGCTCAGGGTGACCGGAGTTGCGCGTGAAGCACCCTCTGCCAACCGTTCGTGCTGAGCCTGCCCTGAGCCTGGTCGAAGGGCCCGTCGAAGCACGGCATCCCGCACCACGATGAGCGGTTCGCCGACACGCATTTCCTGCCGCACGCGCGCCACCAGGCTCGCCGGAAAGACGGCCCCCGTTCCGACCACCAGGTACGACGTTCCGAAGAGGCCCGGAAAAATCTCCCACGTGCGGGGATCGCCGGGGGAAAACTCCAGCACCGGAAGCCACCGCATTTCCGCCCGGATACGCTCATCGGCCTGGAACTGACGTTTCAAGTCCTCCATCTCGTCCCCCGCCAGCACAATGAACCGGGAGAGCCCGCCGCGCTGCAGGGTCAGAATGGTCCTTTGAAACAGGGACAGGCCGCCCACCACCGTCAGGGGGCTCGCGGGCGGGGGCTCGCCCGGTCGGTTGAAGAGCCGGGTGGTGGTCAGGATCAGGGCACTGTCGATGGGAGCACGGTCCATAAGAGTTCAGAGCGTGATGTACAGTTCGTCGTCCTGCCGGATGAGCGGATAGACGGTCGCGTTGCCAGGGCGCCCGTGGCTGTCGCCCGTGGCCAGGTCAAACCTCCAGCCATGCATCGGACAGCGAATGAAGCACCGGCCCCCCTCCGCAGTTTGTTCGAGTGTCCCTCGGATCAGCGGCCCCTGGCGGTGGGGACACGCATTGTTCAACGCGTAGAAGCGTCCCTCGTGATGGAAGAGCGCGACGCTCACGCCGTTCACCTGCACCAGCTTACGCTCGCCGTCCGGGACCTCGGCGACCTTGGCCAGAAAAATCACGCGGCGTACCCCCAGAGCTTGATGATCGCGGTCGCGACCGGCTGGCTGTAAGCCTTGAATTTAAGGAGCGCGTCGAGGCCGTCGCAGGTGCGCTCAAGGTTCGTCTCCAGCCCCGGAAAATCCGGCCACCCATGCTCGCACTTGTGCTTGAGGATCCATTCGAGCCCGCGCTCGATCGCGCGGTCGCACTCCGGGCGCATATTCAGGACGCTGCAGACCAGCATGATCGACCGGCAGCAGTCCATCGTGTGGTCCACGTTCTCGCCGTCCCAGGAACCGTCGGTCGCCTGCACGGACAGGAGCTTGCGCACACCCTTCCGGCAGCACTCTGTCACGTTCAGTTCATTGCCGAGGAGCAGATCCGCCACGATGGAATCCTGGATCAGGTGCGCCGTGATTTCCACCCCAGTCGGATGGAACTCGGGATCGTACCAGCCGCCGTCGGTGGCCT
>VBOO01000014.1 GCA_005877505.1 Nitrospirota bacterium | reverse complement strand
ACGACTGCGTGCTCGCTCCCAAGAAGGTGAAACATCGAAAGATGCAGAAGGGGCGCATGCGGGGCAAGGCCTACCGCGGGTGCCAGGTGACGCTCGGCGAGTACGGCCTCAAGGCGCTCGAGCCGGGCTGGATCACGAACCGGCAGCTTGAAGCGGCCCGAATCGCCATGACGCGCCATGTCAAGCGCGGCGGGCGAGTCTGGGTCCGTAT
>VBOO01000013.1 GCA_005877505.1 Nitrospirota bacterium | reverse complement strand
AAGCAGATGCGACGCGAAGTCGCCCGTGTGAAGACCATTCTCGGCGAACAGCGGCGCCGCGAGGCGGCCACATCCCCCGGAGGCGCGGCATGAGCGAGAACGGGCGTCACGAGCAGGATCAGCGCCATGAGCTCGTCGGGGAAGTGGTGAGCAACAGGATGCAAAAGACCGTGGTCGTCGTCGTGAAGCGATTCGTCCGTCATCATCGCTACGGGAAGGTGTTGCGCCGGCTCACGCGGTTGAAGGCGCACGATGAGAAGAACGAGTGCGCGGTGGGTGATCGCGTCAGGCTGGTTGAGACCCGGCCACTCAGCAAGGACAAGCGGTTCCGCGTCGTGCAAATTGTCGAGAAGACGAGAGCGCGATGATTCAGATTTATTCCAGGCTGGACGTGGCGGACAACTCGGGAGCCAAGAAGGTCATGTGCTTCCATGTCTTCGGCGGGACCAAACGCCGGTACGGGAGCTTGGGGGACGTCATCATGGTGACGGTCAAGGAAGCCATTCCGCAGGCCACCGTGAAGAAAGGGGACATCAGCAAGGCCGTGGTCGTGCGGACGACGAAGGGTGTCCGCAGGGAAGACGGCTCGTACATCAAGTTTGACCGCAATGCCTGTGTGCTGATTAACGCGCAGGGGGAGCCGATCGGGACCCGCATCTTCGGGCCGGTGGCCCGCGAACTGCGCCGGAAGAAGTACATGAAGATCATTTCGCTTGCGCCGGAGGTGCTGTGATGAGACGTCGAGGCTGGCTGAGCGCCAACCGCGCTCTCGAGGTCCCGCCCAAGTGCCATGTGCGCAAGGGCGACATGGTCGTTGTCATCGCGGGCAAAGATCGCGGGAAATCCGGCAAGGTCCTGAGCGTGTTGCGACTCGACCGCAAGGTCACCGTCGAGAAGATCAACATCATCAAGCGGCATACGAAGCCGAACCAGCAGAACCGACAGGGAGGCATTCTGGAGCGGGAGGCGCCCATTCACCTCTCAAATGTGATGCTGTACTGTTCCACATGTCAGGAGCCGACGCGTGTGGGGACCATGACGTTGACCGACGGTTCCCGCGTCCGCGTGTGCCGCACGTGCAAGCAACCCATTGAGAGCAGCGCGCGAGCGTAGCGATGGCCAAGCCCCAACCCAAGCCGGCCGCCAAGCCCGCGCCTCAACCGGCGACCAAGCCCGCGCCTCAGCCGGCAACCAAGCCCGCGAGCATGCCGCCCAAAGCCGCGCCCGAGCCCCGCGGCCCGGTCCGCTTGCAGGAGCACTATCACAAGACGGTCGTGTCGAGCCTGATGAAGGAATTCTCCTATACGAACCGGATGCAGGTGCCCCGGCTTGAATGCATCGTGCTCAATGTGGGCATGGGTGAGGCGACACAAAACGCCAAGCTGCTGGATTCGGCCGTGAAGGAGCTCGCAACCATTACCGGGCAGCGTCCCGTGGTGACCCGAGCCCGCAAGGCGATCGCGAACTTCAAGCTCCGCAAAGGCCTCGCCATCGGCGCAAAGGTCACGTTGCGGGGCAAGCGCATGTACGAGTTCTTGGACCGCCTGGTGACCGTGGCGCTCCCCCGCATTCGTGATTTCAAAGGAGTCTCGCCGAAGTCCTTCGACGGGCGCGGCAATTACACGCTGGGCCTCAAGGAACAACTGATCTTTCCCGAAATCAAGTACGACACAGTTGAGGCCATCCATGGGATGGATATCACCATCGTGACGACCGCGAACACCAACGATGAAGGCAAGGCTCTGTTGAAGAACCTGGGCATGCCCTTCCGAACCTGATCCGACAGGAGGTCCCGAGACTGTGGCCAGACTGGCTCTTCGATTAAAGGCGCAGAGACCCCCGAAGTTCAAAACGCGGGCGTACAACCGCTGTCCCAACTGCGGCCGGGTGCGGAGCTTCCTGCGCAAGTTCAAGCTGTGCCGTATCTGTTTCCGCTTTCTCAGCCTCCGGGGCGAGATCCCCGGAGTGATCAAATCGAGCTGGTGACGCGATGGCGATGACCGATCCCTTGGCCGACATGCTGACCCGGATTCGGAACGCCGTGCAGCGGCGACACACGACTGTGCAGATGCCGGCCTCCACGCTCAAAGCGGAGATTGCCCGGGTTCTCCATCAGGAAGGATACCTGCAGGGCGTGGAGCGTATCGAGGAAGGCGGCCATCCGGTCTTGCGGCTGCACCTTCGCTACCAGGCGGGTGAGGCCCCCATGATCACGGGGATCCGTCGCGTGAGCCGCCCCGGCAAACGCGTGTACGTTCGGCTGCCGCACATTCCGCACGTGCGGGGCGGCATGGGGGTCGCGATCCTGACGACGCCGAAAGGGGTCATGACCGGCGCCGAATCGCGAGCACAGAGGCTCGGCGGCGAAGTGCTCTGCTATATTTGGTAGGATCGTTCGATGTCGCGGATCGGAAGACAACCGGTGCCCATTCCTGAGGGTGTGGACGTCACGGTGGACGCCCAGAAGGTGTTCGTGAAAGGCCCGCTAGGGGCACTCACACGGCCCATCCCGCCGGACATCACGGTCGCCGTGGCGACGGGCAATGTCGTGGTGCAGCGGGGGGCCGAGACTCGTCAGCACCGCGCGCTCCACGGGCTAGTCCGGAACGAGATCCGCAACATGATCGAGGGGGTCACGAAAGGATTCGAGCGTGTCCTGGAGATCAACGGGGTCGGCTACAAGGCGGCACTGAGCGGGCGGACGCTCACGTTGAGCCTTGGGTTCACCCATCCCATCCCGTTCCCGCTGCCGGAGGGCATTGAGGCCAAGGTGGACAAACAGACGGTCGTGACGATCAGGGGGCGGGACCGCTACCTCGTCGGCCAGACCGCGGCCAACCTCCGGGCTCTCAAAAAGCCGGACGTCTACAAGGCCAAGGGGGTGAAGTACGCGGGCGAGATCCTGATTCGCAAGGAAGGCAAGACGGGCAAGTAAGGGAAGGCGACGATGTTGGATGTGAGCAAACGGGAACGCAGCCGGGTCCGCCGGCACCACCGGGTGAGGCTCCGGGTATTCGGGACGGCCCAGCGCCCCCGGCTCAACGTGTTCAGGAGCAACGGGCACATCTATGCCCAGGTGATCGACGACACGAACGGGCGGACCTTGATCAGCGCGTCGAGTCTTGACAAGGAGCTCAAGGGCAAGGTGAAAAACGGAGGGAACGTCACGGCTGCCATCGCCGTGGGCCGGCTGGTCGCCGAGCGGTCCCTGAAGGCCAATGTCACGGCCGTCGTGTTCGACCGCGGCGGCTACAAGTACCACGGCCGGATCAAGGCCTTGGCCGAGGCCTCTCGCGAACAGGGCCTGAAGTTCTAAACAGGAGCGCCGCGAATCGTGAAGATCAATCCTGACGAACTGAACCTGAAAGACAAGGTTGTCTACATCAACCGCGTGGCCAAGGTGGTCAAAGGGGGCAAACGGTTCAATTTCACCGCGCTGGTGGTGGTGGGCGATGAGCAAGGCTTGGTGGGTATCGGCAAAGGTAAGGCGGCGGAGGTGCCCGAGGCCATCTCCAAAGCTGTGCAGCATGCCAAGAAAAATCTCGTCCGGGTCGCGATCAAGAACGGGACCATCCCCCACGAGGTCCATGGTCTGTTTGGGGCCGAGCATGTGTTGCTCAAGCCGGCGCCGGCCGGGACCGGGATCGTCGCCGGCGGAGCCGTGAGGGCCGTGATCGAGTTGGCCGGGATCCACAACATCGTGGCGAAAACGCTGGGCCGCGGCAACCCCTTCAACGTGGTTCAGGCGACCCTGAACGGGCTGAATCAATTGCGGGACCCTGAGGAAGTGCTCCGTATCCGCAAAGCGATCGTTCAGCAGGCAGGTTAGGCGATGGGACGGAAGAGCACACCACAAGAGGCGGTCGCCATCACCTTAGTCCGCAGTCCTATCGGCACGCCAAGATCCCACCGCATCCTCCTGCGCGGGCTCGGCCTCCGTCGGCTCCACCACACCGTGATCCGGCCCAACACCTCTCAAGTCAAGGGACTGGTGCACAAGTTGTCCTACCTGCTGGAAGTCCGGAATGCAGGCACGGGGGCCACATGAAGCTCCATGACTTGAAACCGGCCCCGGGGGCCCGGCGGCGGCGCAAGCGCGTGGGCCGGGGCATCGGCTCCGGGCATGGCAAAACTGCCACGCGGGGCCACAAGGGGCAGAAGGCTCGATCGGGAGGCGGGAAGCGCCCCGGGTTTGAGGGAGGGCAAATGCCCCTGACCCGGCGTGTGCCCAAGCGCGGGTTCACGAACATCTTCAAACAGGAGTGGACCGTCGTGAACCTCCGCGACCTCGACCGGCTCAAAGGCGTCCAGGATGTGACTCCGCAATCCCTCGCGCAGGCCGGCCTCGTGCGTGGGCGAGGCGCCAAGATCAAGGTCCTCGCAGAAGGCTCGCTGTCGCGGGCGGTCCATGTCCAAGCGCATCGGTTCAGCGAGGCGGCGATCGCCAAGATCCAAGCAGCAGGGGGGAAGGTAGAGGTGCTCGACGGTGTTTGAGCGGCTGATCACGAACTTCAAGAACGTGTTTAATATTCCGGAGCTGCGGAACCGGATTCTATTCACGCTCGGGATGTTGGCGGTCTATCGGATCGGCGCGCATATCCCGATCCCGGGCATCAATCAAGATGCACTCGCGGACTTCCTCCAGAAACAAGGAGGAGCGCTGCTGGGTTTCCTTGATATTTTCTCAGGCGGCGCGCTCTCGCGTATGACGATCTTCGCGCTCGGCATCATGCCGTACATCAGCGCGTCGATCATCCTGCAGTTGCTGACGGTGGTGATTCCCCACTTGACGAAGCTGGCTAAGGAGGGAGAACGCGGCCGCAAGAAGATCGTGCAGTACACCCGGTTCGGCACGATCGCGATCGGCTTGATCCAGTCGTTCGGGATCGCCATCGGGCTGGAGGGTATGAACCGGGGCGCCTTTGTCCTGGACAAAGGATGGGGCTTCCGCCTGATGACCATGCTGACGCTGACCGCCGGCACGGCCTTCTTGATGTGGCTCGGGGAGCAGATCACCGAGCGGGGGATCGGCAACGGGATCTCCCTGATCATCTTCGCGGGGATCGTCGCCCGCCTGCCCGCAGCGGTAGTCGAGACCTATCGGCTGTTTGAGGTTGGTCAGTTAACAGGATTCTGGCTGGTCATGCTCAGCATCGGCATGGTCGGTGTGATCGCGGCGATCGTGTTTCTGGAGACCGGCAGGCGCAAAATCCCGGTCCAGTACGCCAAGCGCGTGGTGGGGCGACGGGTGTTCGGTGGGCAAAGCACACACATCCCGCTCAAGATCAACACGGCAGGCGTGATTCCACCGATCTTCGCCTCGTCAATCATCGCGTTTCCGGCCACGATCGCCGGGTTTATCCAGATTCCCTGGGTCCAGCAGGCGGGCACCATGCTTGCCCCGGGGTCGGTGACCTACACCATCCTGTACGTCAGCTTGATCGTGTTCTTTTGTTATTTTTACACGGCGGTGGTGCTGAACCCGGTGGACATCGCTGACAACATGAAGAAGTATGGGGGATTCATTCCGGGCATCCGACCAGGCCAGCGTACCTCGGACTATATCTACCGGGTCCTGAACCGCATCACCTTCGCGGGCTCGCTCTACCTGGCAGGGGTGTGCATCATCCCGGAAATCCTGATCTACAAACTCGGCGTGCCGTTCTATTTTGGCGGCACCTCGTTGTTGATCACCGTCGGCGTCGGCCTGGACACGGCGCAACAGATCGAGTCGCACATGCTCATGCGCAACTACGAGGGATTCTTGGCGAAGGGTCGGTTGAAGGGACGGAGCGGGTAAGCCTATGCGCCTGGTCTTTTTGGGAGCGCCCGGCGTGGGCAAGGGGACGCAGGCGCAGCGCTTGGCTGCGCAAGAGAAGATCCCTCAGGTCTCCACTGGAGACATCCTGCGAGAGTCGGTCAAGCGTGGGACGCCACTCGGGCGGCAGGTGAAGGCCTCCATGGACTCCGGCAAGCTGGTGCCGGATGAGGTGGTCATCGGGCTCGTCCGGGAAAAATTGAGTAGCCCGGAGTGTGCGCAGGGATACATCCTCGACGGGTTCACCCGGACGATGGCGCAGGCCGAAGCACTGGACCGGATGTTCACGGAGACGGGCACCACTGGTCTCGATTATGTGGTCAGCTTCGAGGCCCCCGAGGAGGAGATCGTCCGCCGTCTGTCCGGGCGGCGCAGTTGCGCCACGTGCCAGACGGTCTATCACATGGAGCACGATCCGCCCAGGCGTGAGGGGATCTGCGACAAGTGCGGCGGGGCGCTGATACAGCGTGCCGACGATGAGGCCGAAACGGTGTTGGCCCGGCTCCGGGTGTTCGACCAACAGACCAAGCCGCTCGTGGAGTATTACCAGCGGAGGGGGCTTCTGCGGCGGGTGGACGCCAGCGAATCGATCGACCAAGTCTACAAGCGACTCCTGGCGGTCGTGCATGGGACGAGTGTGGCATGACCGAGATTGAGCTGAAATCGCCCGAGGAGATCGAGAAGATGAGCCGCGCGTCGAGGATCGTCGCGGAGGTTCTGGAGGCCCTGCGCCATCTGATCAAGCCCGGGGTGACGACACAAGAACTGGATCGCTTTGCGGAGAAGTTCATCCTCGAGCGAGGCGGAAAGCCGGCGTTCAAGGGCTACCAGGTCCGCGACAAAATCTACCAGCACACCTTGTGTGTGTCGGTCAACGAAGAGGTCGTGCACGGCATCCCCTCGCCCCGGGTGCTCAAGGAGGGCGACATTGTAGGACTGGACGTCGGAGTCGTCGTGGACGGATATTATGGGGATGCCGCCGTGACAGTTCCGGTCGGCACCGTCTCGGAGGAGACGCAGCGCCTGTTGCAGGTGACGGAAGAGGCGCTCTACAAGGGGATCGCCCAGGCCATCGTCGGCAAGAGGGTCTCCGACATCTCCCACGCGGTGCAGAGCCACGCGGAAGGGGCGAACTTCTCCGTCGTGACGGAGTTTGTGGGACACGGAATCGGCCGATGTCTGCACGAAGAGCCCCAGGTGCCGAACTATGGCGAGCCCGGAAAGGGTCCTCGCTTGAAACCGGGGATGACGCTGGCGATCGAGCCGATGGTGAACATGGGACGGCCGGAGACCAGGCTGCTGGCCGATGGGTGGACGGCCGTGACCCGAGACGGCAGTCTGTCGGCCCACTTCGAGCATACGATCGTCGTGACCGACGCGGGCCCCCGGATACTGACGAAACTATAAGGGGCGGAGTGACCAGGAGCTATGGCCAAGGAAGATGTGATCGAAGCGCAAGGGACCGTCGCCGAGACGCTGCCGAACGCCATGTTCCGCGTCCAATTAGACAACGGGCATACGATCCTGGCGCACATTTCCGGCAAGATGCGGATGAATTTCATCCGCATCCTCCCGGGCGACAAGGTCACGGTGGAGCTCTCGCCCTACGATCTGACTCGGGGGCGGATCACATACCGGTTCAAATAGCCGTATTCATGACTGTGGGGGCTGAGCTGCCATGAAAGTGAAATCGTCGGTGAAACCGATCTGCTCGAAATGTAAAGTGGTCAGGCGTCGCGGGATCGTTCGAGTGCTCTGCCCGAATCCCCGGCACAAACAACGGCAAGGGTAGTGAAAACGTTATACGTTAACCGTTAACCGTTAAACGGTTTACGAATAACGAATACCGTGTAACGAAGAACGAGGGAAAGCATGGCGCGTATTGCAGGAGTTGATCTGCCGCGGGATAAACAGGTCCACGTGGGGCTGACCTACATCTACGGCATCGGGCGATCGCTCGCCGCTCAGATCCTGGCCAAGGCCGGAGTCTCGCCATCGACGCGGGTGAAGGATCTCCGCGAGGATGAGATCGTGAAGCTGCGCGAGATCATCGAGCGGGAGCACAAAGTGGAGGGAGACCTCCGCAAGGAAGTGTCGATGAACATCAAACGGCTCATCGACATCGGGTGCTATCGAGGGCTCCGGCACCGTCGGGGACTGCCGGTGAGAGGGCAGCGAACTAAGACAAACGCCCGGACGCGCAAAGGGCCCAAGGGCCAGGGCAAGGCACGGAAGACGCTCAAGGTCGGGTGACACGGGAAAAGGCCCCGTCTTGGCGGGCGGGGTACCCCGTGCTCTGTGGATGCAAGGGGTCGATCGGGCGGGTGCGCGGGAAAAGGCCCCGTCCTGGCGGGGCCGGGGTGGGCGGGTGAGAAAGGAGCGGCATGGGGGTGAAGAAAGGCAAGAAGCGGGAGAAGAAGATCGTCCAGAGCGGCGTGGCCCACATCCAGGCCTCCTTCAATAATACCATCGTGACCATCACGGACCTTGGCGGGAACACCGTTGTCTGGGCGAGCGCCGGCGACCAGGGTTTCAAAGGGTCCCGCAAGAGCACGCCGTTTGCGGCGACCCGCGCAGGTGAAGTGGCCGGCAAGAAAGCAATGGAGAGCGGCATGCGGCAGATCGACGTGTATGTGAAGGGCCCTGGCGCTGGGCGCGAGTCTGCCATCCGGGCGCTGCAGGCGGCCGGCCTGCGCATCAACATGATCCGGGACGTGACGCCGATCCCTCATAACGGTTGTCGTCCGCCGAAACGGCGCCGCGTTTGAGGTGATCGTTAATCGTAAACCGTTATTCGTTAAACGTGGCGGGCAGGGGAATCATGCTTACGGTTAACGTTGAACGATTAACGTTTAACGCCTGTTAAGGAGGGAGAACGAGCAGTGGCGAAATATCGTGGACCAGTCTGTCGGTTGTGCCGTCGGGAAGGGGTCAAGCTCTTCCTGAAAGGGTCCCGGTGCATGACGGAAAAGTGCGCGGTGGACCGGCGGGCCTATCCGCCAGGCCAGCACGGGCAGGGGCGCCAGCGGGTCTCGGAGTACAGCGCCCAACTTCGCGAGAAACAGAAACTGAAGCGCATCTATGGGGTCCTGGAACGCCAGTTCCAGGGCACATTCGCTAAAGCCGAGCGCCAGCGGGGGGTTACGGGCGAGAACCTGCTCCGGACCCTGGAGCGACGCTTGGACAACGTGGTCTACCGCATTGGCTTTGCAGCCTCCCGGAAAGAGGGGCGGTTGCTCGTGAGTCACGGCCACTACCGCGTCAACGGTCGGAAGGTCAACCGGCCCTCTTTTCTGGTGAGGGAAGGTGACGTGATTGAGGTCAAGGAACGCAGCCGGGCTATCGTTCCCATCGTCTCAGCGCTCGACGCCGTTGAGGGTCGAGGCATCCCGCCCTGGCTGGACTTGGACAAGGCCAACTTCCGAGCCACGGTCCGGGGTCTGCCGGCCAAAGAGGACATTGCCTTGCCTGTCAACGAACAGTTGGTGGTGGACCTCTATTCGCGGTGAGCTGTGCATGATGCCCCGGTCGTGCCGCGCCCGCTGGCGCTCACCGCGTCAACCCGGCGAGAAGGAGCCAGTATGCTGAAGGGAATGCGTGATTTTCAGGTACCAACGAAGGTCGAAGTCGACAAGGAGAGTTTGACCGCGACGTACGGGCGATTTACCGCCGAGCCGTTCGAGCGGGGGTTCGGCACGACGGTCGGTAATTCACTGCGTCGGGTCTTGCTGTCCTCCTTGTCGGGGGCTGCGGTCGTCTCGGTCAAGGTCGAGGGCGTCCTGCACGAATTCTCAACGATTCCCGGCATCACCGAAGACGTCACCGACATCATTCTCAACGTCAAAAAGATCCGTTTCAAGCTGCATGCCGATAAGACCAAGACCATTCGTCTGCGCAAGAAAGGGCCCGGGGTCGCGAAAGCCGGCGACGTGGAACACGACGCGGACGTCGAGATACTGACGCCCGACCTGCACATTGCGACCCTGGATAAGGGCGCCCTGCTGGACATGGAAATCGCCGTCAAGCAAGGGCGCGGGTACGTCTCGGCGGAACGGAACAAGGAAGAGGGGATGCCCATCGGCGTGATTCCCGTGGACGCCTTCTACTCTCCGGTCACCCGTGTG
>VBOO01000260.1 GCA_005877505.1 Nitrospirota bacterium | reverse complement strand
GGCCAGCCTGGCGTCCCGCCACGAGCCAGTAAGTGCGCGTGTCGGTCCAGGGCGTGTCTAATCCGAGGCCATAGAATTCAATTGCGTCCGACGCATCGAACCGCCCATCTTGCTCCCCGGTCACCAGCAGCGGCACCTCCACGCCATCGGCGAAAAGCTGGAGATAGCGCGGGTTCACCCGCGGGTCTAAGCCCGCCGCGACGAGCTCAAATTGACTCACTTTATACCACCCCTCCGCCTGGACTCCGAGCTTCAGCGCAACGCTCGCGGCGAGTCGCCACTGGACCGCCAGTTGCTCCTCGGTCGGCGTGGCCGGCGAGGCCTGCCGTGGCCCGTACCACGGGGCTGCCGTCACGCTCGCCTTACTTCGCCCCAGCCGGTTCAGCAACACCGAGCGCACCCGCTCCGACTCCGATGCCAGGCGGTGGCCCTTGGCCGGCTGCACGGCGATCGGCCCATGCCAGGTGCGTCGCCCCTTCAGGTCTATTTCCTCGAGCCAGTAGCGCAACGGCCCGCTCTTGAGCGGCAGAACATCCCACCAACTGTAGCTCTGCCCCGCGGCCAGCACGGTCCCCGCGCGGCCCTTGAGCGCCGAGCCCGCGATGAGCGACGGCGTGATGCGCACGCGTTGGCCCTGCTCCTCCCGATAGACATTGAAGCCCAGGTGATCCACTTCATAGCTGGTCCGCCAGTGGAGCTCGACCACCCGGGTGGACACCCCGTCATGGGAAAGGGCGTGCGCCGTCTTCAGGCGCGCCAGCGAGGGAGCGGGCGACGAGGGCGTCCCCTCTTCCGTCCCGATCGTGTAAAAACATTCGCCCGACCAGTTGGCGAGGTCAACCGTATTGGCAACGCCGCCCGCAGAGGTGAACAAGCCCCCGACAAAGAGCGAGCCCTTGTACACCCCGAGGGCGGAGACAGTAGTCCCGGTGACGGCCGTATCGCTCGAGACGTGGCTCCAGGTGGAGGTGGAGCCGTTCCAGCGGGCGCGGGCGAGGTATTGAAATCCGTTGCCTGCGATGGTGGTGAAATCTCCCCCCACGTAGACCTCGCCGCAGTACGACGCGACGGCGCGGACAGCACCGTTGACACCTGCGACGGGCGTCGAGGCGCCGCCATCAAAGCTGCCGAGGTAGGATCCGAAACTACCGGTGGTGTAATCTCCCCCTACATAGAGCAGGCCATTGTAGACCCCGAGGGCGAAGACATTATTGTTAAGCCCCTGTATGCCATTGGGGAGCGCGCTCCAGGCGGTGCCGTTCCAACTGCAGAGGCGGTCACAGTTGGCGGGGAGGCCGTTGGAGCTGAAATTTCCCCCCACGTAGAGCAGGCCGTTGTAGGTCGCGAAGGAGTAGACAGTGGAAGCGAGCGTAGTCCCGACGCCGCTCCAGGAGCTATCGTCCCAGCGGCAGATGTTCTTACAGAGGGTGACGCCGCCGACTTTGTTCCAATTTCCCCCCGCGTAGAGATAGCCATTGTACTCCGCGAGGGCATAGAGGGCAGTGAGACTAGTCCCAGGTGCAAAGCCTGTGGCTTCGCTCCAGTTGGAGCCGTCCCAGCGGCAGAGGCGGAGACAGTTGGCGATGCCGGCGGCGGTTCCGAAAAGTCCCCCGACGTAGAGCTTGCCGTTGTAGACCGCGAGGGCTCTAACATCACCAGGACTGAGACCAGTAGACCAGGTTCCGACGGCGCTCCAGGCGGAGCCGTCCCATCGGCAGAGTTTGGTACAGGTGGCCAGGCCGTTGACGCTGGTGAAAGATCCCCCCACATAGAGCTGGCCTTGGTACACCGCGACGGCGTAGACTTGACCGTTGAGCTGGCTGTTGTTCACAGCGCTCCAGTTCGGCGCGCCAATCATCCCGGGGCCGCCCATGTTGTTGAACTCGGTCTTGATCCAGTGCTGGTCGCGAGCCACCGCGGAGACCCGCACCTCATCGATGGCCCCCTTAAAACCGAGGGAGCCAAGTCTGCCTCCTATATTAAGAGGTTGGGTATTAAGAACTCCGATCGATGTGTTGGTACTCCCAACCACTGGAACAGTCTTCGGATACGCATCTCCATCGATGTAGATGGAATAGACGCCACCAGGACCGGGACTCCACACCCCGACGACGTGGTGCCAGGTTTCCCCATCGACTTGCAACGGCGGCGTGGTCTGATAGGTATCCGCGCCGCCTGTGCTATTAAAAGTTACCATCTCGAAGTCTGTACCAAAAGAGCCAAAATCGAGCTCATACCCGTTGTTTGTGCCACTCTCTTTATTGATGATTGTCGGATACGTGCCAGTTGTGCCGGGACCCGGAGTGGCAAGAT
>VBOO01000259.1 GCA_005877505.1 Nitrospirota bacterium | reverse complement strand
AGACCGACTACGCCTGCAAGGAACTTGCGGAAGGCATCGTCGTTCCGGTTGACTTCGACCCAATCCATGCGCCCCTCCAGTCGCTGCCTACCCTCGACCATGTGCTCGCAGCGGTCGGGTACAAAGTAGAGGAGTCCAAAGCGCGAAACCGGGCTCAGGTGAAGAGAGTGACCCTCAGGCCTCTCAAGCGCCATCGTGTACGCGTGTAGCTGCCGTCCGTACAGCTCAGACTTCTCCTCGGTCGGACTGGCCGTCTTGAAATCCAGAACACCGTAGGTGCCATCGTCGAATTCTACGACGATGTCGAAGCGCCCCTGTATGTAGCACGTACTCGGACTCCCGTCGAACGCGACTCGTTCCGATCGAACTTTTTTCTCCCCGTACCGCACGACACCCGGAGGTAGCGCCGGGCAGAACGTTTCGGTCCGCTTGCCTGAATAGTAGTCCTTCTGGAGGTTGGCTATCGTCGAGAAGACCGCAGGGAGGCCTATCGACGGCTGCTGGATACCGAACTTCACCTTGAGAGCGAAGCAATGCTTGCACCCATCGTAGAGATAGGTCAGATCCGAGGGGCTGAGTCGATAGTCTGCCATCGCTGCCTTGCGGTTACCTAGCGGGTCCCCTGAAAAACGGAGACTGATCCCATTTGCTACTCCGGTAGGGGCGGATCGCGATCCGTCCCTCTGAAGGGCGCACAGCAGAGCGCCCCTACACAGGAATTGCTACCTCCCAACAATATCACTCTTGGTACTGTCAACGAATGCCAGCACCTCCTTCCTTTCCTTGGCAGGGACCGAAAACTTATCAAGAGTAGCGTTCACGTGACCGAGAAATATTCGCCAGTCACCCTCATTGATGCCCATGCCTTTATGCGACGTCGCCATGTCCCGCCCGGTGTAATATAGAGGACCACCCGCACTCGCACACAAGAAGTCAATCAACAATTGCTTCTCCCGGCGCAGACCATCCTCCCCGCGGTGCGCCCAAAAACGACCGAGTTGACGGTCTGTCTTCAGCCTCGTGAGAAGATCATCAACCACAGCCGCCATCGCATCGTAACCACCGAGACGTGCATACAGTGTTCCGATTTCACTCATATGACCTCCTGTCTCTTTTGGGGATAACCAGTCAGCCTCCTGCAACAACCTCGCGCAGGGTATTTCGTAAGCCGGATGGTGTCAAGACTTTCAGGCGGGGGTGCCCATGTCGCCGGAGGCGGAGGGGTGGCGTAGGGCCCCCTACTTTCGTAGGGATTTACACACGCGGCCAGAGCCTGCATACTGTTTGACGTGTTGACGTGCTGTCACCTTTTTGACGTGCGATAGTCCGGCGCGTGCCGGTGGAAATGTAAAGGATCTCGAGATGGGCGCCAACAACCCAGAAGACATGCACAAGCTCTTCACCGCTGCGTTCAATGCAGGCAACCTCGAGGCCCTCATGGCTCTCTATGAGCCTGATGCCCAGGTTGTCCCGCAGCCTGGACAGATCACGTCTGGCCACGAGGCGATCAGACAGGCTCTGCGCCTGTACCTTGCGATGAAGGGCACGATGCAGGTCACCACGCGGTATGTGATTCGCGGAGCCACGATCGCCCTGCTTGGCGGTCAGTGGAATCTCACGGCGAGCGCGCCCGATGGCAGGAGTATCGAGATGATGCGTGGGAAGAGCGTCGAGATCGCCCGCCGACAGCCCACCGGTGAGTGGCTCCTCACGATCGATCATCCGTTTGGCGCGGATTAACGCCAGCACAGAACCGGCGCACCTTGCCGTGCCGGAGGCCGTGATGTTATAGTCCGGCGGGTGCCGGCGGAAACCTCCACGAAGGCCCTGCTGATCGCCATTGACGCGGACCCCGCGCCGTGCGTCGCGACGATCAATCGCCTGAACCCCGAGCATCTCTGCTTCTTCATCCCCGAAACGCTCAAACCCAAGATCCAAACGGACATCCAGCCGAACCTCGCCAAGCTGCCGAAGAAGTGGGACTGGATCATCACGCCCGACCCGCACGGCTTCGGGGCCTGCTACAAGGCGCTCAACCAGCCGCTCGCGGATCTCCTCAAAGTCTGGGGCTTGCAGCCGGGCGAGCTGACCGTGGACTTGAGCCGGGCTACGAGTGCCATGGCGGCGGCGACCGGGCTTGCGACCCTGACGCATTCTTCCCAGTACATCACGCTGAAGCCCGCCCTGGTCGCCGGCGACGCGCCGGTGGGCGAGCTCGTCATCGTCAACGGGCAGGCGCACACCTGGCAGCAGGACAATCCATGGACGGAGGCGGCGATCACCGCGCGCCGCCAGGCGGCTGAACAATTCAACAAGGGCTCGTATGCCGCCGCTGCCGCATCCTTCCGCCACATCGAGGCACGCGTCAGCGGTGGGCAGAAGCCGCTCTACCACGCCTTCGCCGACCTGGCGGAGGCCTACGGCTGCTGGGACCGCTTCCTGTACAAGCCGTCGTGGGAGTCCCTGAAGACTGCCGTCAAGGCCCTTGACATGGCCTCCGTCTTCGGCGGCCCGTCTGGGATCAAGACGCTGATCCCGCGCCTGAAAGAGAATCTGGGATTTCTGGAGAAGCTCGTTATGGACCCCGCGGAGGTCAAGGCCGCCGTCGCGCCGGACCTCCTGGCCAACGCCCGGCGGCGCGCCGAGCAGGACCGCGCCTTCGATGCGGCGCTCCTCACTGCGGTCCGCGCCCTGGAGGCCTTCGCGCAGGTCCAATTGTTCAAGCAACACAAGATCAAGGCCCATGACACCCAGCCGGACCAGCTCCCGGCGGCTCTCAAGGAAGTCTGCCGCACCTGCTACCTGGACGATGTGGACGGGAAGTACAAGCTGCCGCTCGTGGCGCAGTTCCGCGCGCTGGCCGGGCTCGGCGATCAGATGGGCCAGGCCTTCCAGACCCAGTG
>VBOO01000258.1 GCA_005877505.1 Nitrospirota bacterium | reverse complement strand
TCAGTCGTGTGGGCCCAGTACGCAATCTCATCCATGAGGTGAGACGAACCGGTCCTGTGCTGGGAGAGCACTTCATCCTCCGAGAGGGTGGTGGCATCGCTGCAGGTGCTCAACGGGCTGGGCGGATCCGCCATATTGGATCCCGAGCAGGCCGTGCCGCGGTAGGGGTTGTAGGCCGCGATGGACGAGAGGCTGGACAGACTCATAGACCCGTTGGCCTGGCCGTCCGAAAAGACGATGATGAAGCTCTGGCAACACGTCGTCAGGCCTGAAGGGCTCATCCACGGGGGGGTGTGGTTGCTCCCGAAGAAATAGGGATCCCGTCCCGCGGTACAGTTCCCGGCGTTCGTCCCGATATACCCGGCGGGACAACCCTCACTCCCAGTCAGCCCGCTGACCTCGGCTGCCGCTGACCTCGGCTGATCCTATCGAGCCCTTGCCCGTCGCGCCTACGCCCACGGCCGGCGAGAAGGCGAGCGGAAAGACATAGTTACTCCCGCCGAAGGCCGTGTCGAGTTGCGCGAAGTAGCGGACGGCTTCGTAGAGCGCTTGCTCGAGCGGCGTTTGTCCCTTGTAGAAGATCTCGTCCACCCCATCCACCATCGCTGCCGAATTGGTATTAAACGTCTCTATCACGGTGCCGGTATAGTCCAGGGCCTGGCGACCGCCGATCGGCACGATCACCTCGATATCGCTGCTCGGACTCCCAGAAAATTGCATCAGCCCGAATCGGGCCTTCCCGGCGAAATCATGGAGCACCCCGCGCGGCTGGCTCTCCAGCGCCACCCGGAGGACCCACTTTGGGTCGGATGAGCCGCAGGAGGTGCTCGTACCCCCGCACAAGGAAGCCCCAGTCGCCAGGATTTTGAAATACCAGGTGGGGCTGCCCGTTGGGATGGGCATGCGGCCGGTGTAGGTCGCACTCGACACTGCCTCCGTGTAGTACTCCCGACTATTCGTCATGTGGGTAATTGTCGGCATCGCCGGGCTGCCGCTGGGATTGCAGTTCGCGTTCGCGTCACGAGGCGGGGTGGCGCCCACGCACGAGCCCCCGGTCGCGGCCTTCTTGACCGCGTCCGCGCGCCGGTAGGCAAGCCAGTTCACAAAATTCCCGTCCCACAACGTCGAGGCGCAGGTGCCGGCGACTGCCGGTGTGGCTGCGCCCTTCGCAGTCGCGCTGGGCTCGAACCGGGTGTCTGTCGAGTCGTAGGTGTAGCACTTCATCGGATCGAACAGACCAGAAAAGGTGGTGCTCGCCGTGAACGCTATTCCCTCGTACTCGCGGTGTTGCATCGTGCTCGTCGAGTCGATGATGAACAGGATGTTCGGCGTGACGACGGGAGGGATGAAGGACGGCTGGCCGGAGTAATCGGAGTTCGCCATCGAGTTCGGAAGGCCGGCGAGGGTCGGCGCCGCCCAGAAGACGATCCCGATCACCCCCAACACCACCACCGAGGGCAGCAGCAAAAATCCTAAGCGCTTCATCACCACGACTCCTTTCCTCTCCCGCCTCTCATTCCGGGAACGTCTTGATTGGTTGCGAACTCCGTCTCTCGCGGACTCTGTTCCAAGCAGGTACGGCAGGTGGCGAACACATCAGCGCCGATGCCCCCATCAGGATCCAGACCCAGCAGGCCCACAGCATGCTCATAGGTGTCATCTTCTCCGCCATGTTTGCTCTCCTTTCCCGAGATCTTCCGCCGGCACGACTGATTCTGTAAGGGGAAAACCGGCCTGCGCGTTGAACCAAGCAGTCACCCTTATTAGCAAGGCGGGTGCCTGGGAGGAAGGCATCACGATGTCTCGTTGTTTAGGTATAAGATTCAGTTGGTTATGTGAGGTCTGCAGCCGCGTAATGAGCGCTGGCGGGCCCTGTGAGGGCAGGGAAACTGGGCAATCCCTTTCCACGCTTGTGGAATGGACTACCTGGTTTTTCTTCGGGTTCAGGTGTGCAGGTTAGGGGCTTAGGCACTGGCCCTTGGCGCAGGCAAATGTCGACGACCAGCCTTCAGGCGTCCGACACGACAGGGAAGGAGCATGGCCTTCACTTTTCCACCCCCTGATGTCGCATTGCTGCCATCCCTTACCCACTTCATACCATCCCGTAATAAGCCGGCGAGGGTCCGGGTCTTCCGCGGTCAGGTGACCCAGGATGTCGCTTCCGGTTCCGTTATTACACGACATCATCGGCTTCCACTGATCGGAGACGACGCGATAGATCACGAAGGCCCGTTTCCCGCCTCCCTGGAAGGAGCATCGAAAATCCACGGGCGCGTTCACCGCGACGGCTAACGCCGTGTCCATGTCAACGCCTCGCGGGCCGGCGCCTGGAACGATGGTCTTCGCCTTCGTCTGTGACGCCTGGCCGCAGGCCACGCAGAGAAGGAGCAGCACACCGACGGCGATCCTTGCCATGCCTCTATCCTCCCTAGGGCCTTGCGCATCGCCCCTTGGTGCATGTCACCGTCATCGCGCCGCCGCTCGGCGTCTGGCAGGACAGCGATGTTCCCCTGGGATCCGCGCGCCAGCCCTTGAGATGGCATTGCTTCCATCCTTGCCCGTCGTTGTACCACCCCGTAATCATCAGCTTGGGATCATCTTTACCCGCGGCAACGTGATGGGATGTTTCGCTTCCGGCTCCATCGTTGCAGGACTGCTTGGGTTCCCATATTTCCTTCGAGAGGCGACGAAAGACGAGGACGACTTTCTTGTCGCGACCCAGAAAGCTACAGGTCATATCGAACGGCCCATCCACCAGCACGCCGAACTTGGGATTCATCTTGGTGTGGCCAGGACCCTGGCTCGCCTCCACCTGCGTGGTCAGAAAGAAGGTCAGGCTGATGGTCAACACCCACAGGAGGCTGGACATGATCTCAGGTCTCCAGTTAATTGTCGTGGTCCCTCCACGTTCCCCGGAGAGGAAACACGACGGGAAGCCCACGCACGCGCCCTCTACCAAGATCAGCATCGTACCAGACTTCCAGGTAACCTTCACCTGCCAACCCCCGCTCGGCCAGGACAGCCCCGAACACCCGCACCGCCCTGTCAACCCGGAGCGTCCCGGTCGTGTGAAGCACCCCGTTGAGGTTCACCTCCGGAAGGCTCATCGGCGCAGGCGAGGATGCGGGCGGTGGAGCAAGAG
>VBOO01000267.1 GCA_005877505.1 Nitrospirota bacterium | reverse complement strand
GAGTCCTCGGGGTGCAGTTCAAGCTGGACGGTACGAACCTCGGCGCGGAAGTGACGACGGCGCCCTACATCGTCTCGTGGACTAGCACCACCGTCAGCAATGGCTCGCATAGCGTGACCGCTGTGGCGCGGGACGCCGCGGGCAATACGGCCACCTCCACCACCGTGAGCGTGACCGTGGATAATCCAGTGTCCGATACTACGCCGCCGACCGTCTCGATGACGGCGCCGGTCACCGGCGCCACCGTCGCGGGCACGGTCACGGTCGAGGCCAGCGCCGCGGATAACGTGGGCGTCGTCGGGGTGCAGTTTAAGCTCGACGGGGTGAATCTGGGCGCGGAAGTGACCGTGGCGCCCTATGCCGTCTCGTGGAATACCACCGCGGCC
>VBOO01000266.1 GCA_005877505.1 Nitrospirota bacterium | reverse complement strand
CTGGGCTGTCTCCTGGGACACCACCTTGGTGGCGAATGGAAATCACACCCTCACCGCTGTAGCCCGCGATGGCACTGGGAACACCGCCACCTCGGCCGCGGTGAGCGTGACCGTGAATAATCCAGTGCCCGATACCACGCCGCCGACCGTCGCGATCACAGCGCCGGCGGCTGGCGCCACAGTCGCGGGCACGGTCGCGGCCTCCGCGAACGCCACCGATGACGTGGGCGTGGTCGGCATCCAGTTCAAGCTCGATGGAGTGAACCTTGGCCCTGAACTGACGAGGGCACCGTATTCTGTCCCCTGGAATACGGCCACCACGAGCAATAGCGCTCATACCTTGACCGCCGTGGCCCGCGATGCCGCCGGGAACACCGCCACTGCGGCCGCGGTCAGCGTGACAGTGGCCAACGCGCTGGCAATCAGGAACTTCACGCCCCCGTACGGTCCGGAAGGGTACAGC
>VBOO01000265.1 GCA_005877505.1 Nitrospirota bacterium | reverse complement strand
CTGACGGGAGAGTCCGGCAATGGCGGAAACGATCCTCATCGTCGAAGATGATCCACATGTCCTCTTGTCGTATCAGGAGGTCCTCAAGCCGACCGGATATGAGGTGGTCACAGCCGATTGCGGCGAGGCCGCCGAACGAATCCTGAGGACTTCCTCCATCGACGTCGTGATCACCGATCGCAAGATGCCCAAGATGGGTGGTCTCGAGGTCCTCAAGATCGCCAAACAGGTGGATCCGGAGACCATCGTGATCCTCATCACTGCCTATCCGACCGTGGACACGGCGGTCGAAGCGATGAAGGTTGGCGCTTGCGATTATTTGGTCAAACCGTTCTCAGTGGAGCAGCTCCGAACGGTCGTCAGGGACTCGTTAGAGAAGCGGAAGACGAAGGAGACTTACTGGCTGTTAAAAAGCCACCTCCGAAGCTCATTCGCGGTGGGTGGCATCGTGGGGCAAAGCCAGGCGTTGCTGAAATTGCTTGACGAGATCCGCAAGGTTGCCGCCGTGAGCGCGAATGTCCTGATCCTGGGCGAGAGCGGAGTCGGCAAGGAGCCGGTCGCTCAGGCCATCCATGAGAACAGTGCTCGTCAAGGACGGCCGTTCGTCCCGCTTAACTGCGCCGCGATCCCAGAGACCCTCTTAGAGGCAGAACTGTTTGGCTACGAACGCGGGGCGTTCACGGGGGCCCAAGCCGCCAAGGAAGGGTTATTGGAGGTCGCCGACGGTGGCACGCTTTTTCTCGACGAGTTCTGCGAGCTGAGTCCAGCGCTTCAGGCCAAGCTCCTTCGCACACTAGAGGAAGGCGCCGTCCGTCGCTTGGGAGGGAAGAAGCCGATCCCGTTTGACGTCCGATTCATGGCCTCCACGAATCGAGACATCCGCGAAGAAATCAGACTGGGACGGTTCCGGCAGGACCTGTTCTTCCGCATCAACGTCATCGAGATTCGTGTGCCCCCCTTACGGGAGCGACGGGAAGACGTCCCGCTCCTGGTCGCCCATTTTCTGGAAGCAAGTTCGAAGGGCTCCGGCAAGGCGATCGAAGGCATCTCGCCCGAAACGATGGAGTGCTTGACGCAATACGATTGGCCAGGGAATGTGCGGGAGTTGAAGAACGCGATGGAGCGGGCGCTGGCCTATGCCACGGGGCCTTTCATCACCGTGCAAGACCTTCCTGAAGCGATCGTGATGGCGACTGAACGGCAAAAGCAGGTCAGCAGCTACCGCGAATGGCGGGAGGAGATTCTCGAACGGTTGGAAAAGGAGTTCCTCGAGAAATCGATCCACGAGCAAGGCGGAAATCTGACCCTTGCGGCCAAGCGGCTCGGCATCCACCGCTCCACGCTGCACCGCCTTATCCGACGGCACCACCTCCAGTCTTCCTAGCGCGTTCTGCGTCGTATCCACGCGACAGCGGAATCTCGCGCAATTACCGCGTGGTCTCTCATTCGTGCCGATTTATGTCGCAACCGTCCGACAGTTTCGCCCGTGGCGGGCGAATCGGGTTTTCGCTTGCGGACCGCTGAGAGTTTTCCTGATCACCATTGCAGGGTTTTTCCTCACGAGATTACCGGTATTCACCTGGCTCTTTGAGTCGAATGGAACGGGCGATCGGTATGGGGTTTGCTCCCTGAAACCAGTGAGACCACGCCGGCCTCACCCAGGCTGGCGAGAATAACCAAAGGAGGGAAACGATGAATATGAAGATGCACAATCAGGGCGCGCGATTTGCGTTCGCGTGTCTGCTGCTCATCTTGGGAGTGGCCTGGAGTTCTCCCGGTTGGTCCGCTCCCCCGTCCGACAAGCCTGGTGCGGGTGGGGGTCCCGCCGGTCAAACGACCTCGGCCACAGGAGGTTCCACTGTCACGTACAGCGGGCGGGCCTTCGGCGCTTTTGTCAATGTTAACCTTCTCGGCCTGGTCGTGGGCCCGGAGACTCTTTCGGATACCGGGGAACTGCCTCCCAGCGGTGGCCTACAGACGAACCAGCTGGAGACTGTCTCGGTCCCCGGCGTTCTGAGCGCCACGCTTATGTCGACCATGACGAGCGGAGCGAATGGCGTGGCCAGGAGCGAGGCCTCATTGGCCGAGCTCATGGTCCTCCCGGGGAATGCAGCGCAGGTCACGGCCTCATTCGTTCGCGCCGAGTCGGAGGCCACCTGTAGTGGGGTCCGAGGGGCGACAGAAGTCGCGGATGTCATATTTGCCGGCCAGGCCATTACGGTGGATCCCTTTGCTCCGAACCAGACGTTTGAAGTTCCGGGGGTCGCGAAGCTCGTCATCAATGAGCAGAAGACAGCGTCGGGGGGAGGCACTCAGGACATCACGGTGAATGCGATCCACCTGACGGTGACGGCGGATAGTGTCGTCACAGCGGAGGTGATCGTCTCCAGCGCCCACAGCGACGTGCAGGGGTGTCCAGGCTGCCCACCCAAGCCACCCTGCTCAACGGACTTCGTGACCGGTGGGGGCTGGATCAAGGTCGGCAGTGGCAAGGCCAACTTTGGTTCCAACGCCGGGTACAAGCCCAATTCGTCTACCCCGGAGATTCATTTCAACTATAACGACCACAACTCCGGGATGCAGATGAAGGCGACCAGCATCAGCGTGTATCGCGTAGGGGCGACCTCGACCACACGCCACATGGAGGGGAATGCTGAGGTCAACGGAGCACCGGGGTTCACCTACTCGATTGACGTGGCGGATAACGGCGAGCCCGGTCAGAACACGGATAGCTTGAAGATCACCTTGAGCAACGGCTATTCAGCCGGTGGCCCGCTGGGAGGCGGGAATATCCAACTCCACAAGCCTTGTCCATAGATTCTGGAGGAGTCGAGACTGGTCTGTGGTTCCGGGCGGCCCTGGGAATTCCCAGGGCCGCCTCTAGGTTCCCTCCCCCGACGACGCTAGCAAACCGGCCCTCCCCCCCAGTGATGCGGTATGTGCCGTTATACTGTAAGGCCGAGCCGGGTTCGGCCTCCTCGCAGAGCAGGCCCACGGTGTTGAAGGAAATGATATCACCATTGGCCGGGGTGACGGTCCCCGTGTCACTGGCGGCGAAACAACGTCCCGGGGGGAAAAAGGATGAGACCACCTCCGCCTGCGCCGCCATGCGGGCGCAGGGCGACTCGTCGAAGAGTGCCAGCCATGAGGGGCGCCGAGATCGTCCATTCCTGGCCGTCTGCCAGACAGATCCCTTGGTCTGGCGGCTTGAGTTTCAGACCGGCTGGATCAGAAGGGTTCAGTGCTATTCGAGGGGAATGCCAAGATCAACGGAGTCTCATGGTTGACCTACTCCATTGACATGGCGGATAACGGTGAGGTCGGCGGAAATGTGGGGAGCGTGCGGGGGCGATGAGGCGGAAGGCCTTATGCGG
>VBOO01000273.1 GCA_005877505.1 Nitrospirota bacterium | reverse complement strand
GCTCCAGCGCCTCATTCCCCAGGCGCCGGCGAAAGAAGGCGCCCAGGGATTCGTCCCCGCGCTCCCTCCGTCGCGGAATGACGAGCTCGGCGCCCAGGCGAAGCTTGCCCTTCCAGGACAGTAGCCCGCTCCGAAGGAACGGGCCCAGCCTCGTCGGCACGCCCAGCGCCAACCCTTCCGGAAGCGGCTCCAGTCGTTTCTTCGCATACACATAGGTCTTGCGCCGATCCTGGTTCGTGCCGATCACCCGGTCCGCCAGACCAAGCCGCCGGCACAACTCCATGCCCCACGGCTTCTGCGACAGAAAGGAATCAGGGCCGCCCTCGATGACGAAGCCTCCGACTTGCTCGGTCAGGATCTTGCCGCCCAGACGCGGGGCAGCCTCGACCAGCGTGCACTGGATCGGGCTGTCGCCAGAGGCGGCGCTTTCAGCCAGTCCGTGCGCGGTGGTCAGGCCGGCAATCCCGCCTCCGACGATCAGCACGGTGCGCGAGACGGTCGGCATCTGCGAAGGGGGATGGTCAGAGACCGGTTTTGCGGAGGTGGGTCGTCACGATGTCCAGCAACGACTCGATGAGCGGCGGGGTGGCATTGAGCATGGCGATCCGTTCCAGCCACATCCCCATCTCGCCCGCCAGCTTCTTGAACTCGATGTCGATATCGTAGAGGACTTCCAGGTGGTCTGACACGAAGCCGATGGGGGCCATCAGGATGTGCCGGAAACCGAGGCCGTGCAGCTCCTCCAGCGTGGCTTGGACTGTCGGGCCCAGCCATTTGTCTTCCGACCGGCCCTGGCTCTGATAGGCAGATCGCCAGGTCGCGCCTGACGGCAGCGGACCCAGCGCGGCCAGCACGGCTTCGACGGTCTGCCGGACTTGTTCCGGGTAGGGATCGCCGCTCGCGAGAATCCGTTCGGGCAGGCTGTGCGCCGTGAAGATCAGCGCCACGCGTTCCCGCGCCTCGGGAGGAAATTTCTGGAAGGCTTCGTGAATATTGGCGAGGATGCCGCGGATCAGCGCCGGGTGGGTGTGCCAGTCCGGCACGTAGGTGAAGCGCACGCCGGCGCCCGATTCGGTTTGAGCTTCCGACACCTTCCGAATGTAGGCGCCGACGCTCAACTGGGAGTTCTGGGGCGCCATGCACACGCCGACCACCCGCCGGACGCCGTCCTTGACCATCTCTTGGTAGGTCTCCCGGATATACGGATGCCAGTGCCGGAGCCCCACGTAGACTTTGAAGCGGGCGGTGCCGGTGGCATTCAGGCGATCCTCCAGCCGGCTGGCGACTTCTTTTGTGATCGCCAGGACCGGGGACCTGCCGCCAGTCGCCCGGTACCGCTCCGTGATCTCCTGGACCAGCTCCGGCGGGGTGGGACGGCCGCCACGGACATCGTTGAGGTACGGACCTACGGCATCAAGGGAGTCCGGGCCGCCCATCGCCATGAGTAGGACACCTATCGGGGGATTCGACACAACAACCTCGTTATACGTTATTCGTTATTCGTTAAACGTGAATCACAGACCTCTAACACGGTGCTCCGGCCCCACGTTTAACGTTTAACGTTTAACGTCTA
>VBOO01000272.1 GCA_005877505.1 Nitrospirota bacterium | reverse complement strand
TCTCCCGCACGATCACCAATTGAAGCACGCTGTCTCTCCTGGCCTGATGAAGCCCTGGTCTGTGTCGAGACCCGCCGTGCAGGCGTTCGTCTGCTGTCTCGTCTGGGTTACGGCCTGCGTGGTCCTTGCGGGACCGGCTCACTCGGCTGATGTCATTTACAAGTATGTGGATGAGCAGGGCCTCCCGCATTACACGGACCGGCGGGACCTTATCCCGGAGAAGTTCCGAGGCAAGGTACAAGTCATCGATTCGGCGAAATCGCCCGTGACGGTGGTGCCGACCCCGCCATCTGCACCGCCTGCGCCCGGCGAGCAGCCTCCGTCCTCCTGGCTCGATCAGTTCACGCAATTCGCCTCCTCCTGGGAGGGCCTCGGCCTTTTCGGAGTGCTCCTGCTCGTCATGGTGTGGCGATTCTTCCGAAGCTAGGCGAACAGCCCTACGAATGTAGCCGCTTTGCTGCAGACCGAGTTACAGGCTGCGTAGGAAATTGAAGAGGTCCTGTTGGTCTGCCTGGAACAGCGCATCGAAGTTCTGAATCACCGCGTTTGCTTCCGATGGACCAAACTGGAAGTTCCCGAAACTCTTATGAGCTCCGATGGCCTCCCGCAGGTCCGTCGTCCGTCCGTCGTGCAGGAAGAAAATCCGCTGGCCCAGGCCCCACAAGGGCGCGGTGCGAAACTCATCCCCTTTCGCGCTTCCCTGGAGGATGGTGTCGGCGAGCTTCGGGCCCATGTTGTGCAGTATCAAATCGGAATAGAGGTTGACCGGCTTCTTGTTGAGCGCCGGGGTGGAGGACTTCCCCGTTGTGAGAGAGGGCGTGTGACACAAGGCGCAGCCGACCCGGTAAAACAAGGCCTTGCCCCTGAGGGTGGATAGTGTATCAGGAGCAGGAGTCGGGGGAGCCAGGAAAGTCATGAAGATCGCAAACTTCATCGTGTCGCTCAGCACCCCTGTCTGGGTGGTCTGTTCGTAACGAGTTCGATCTTCCGGGGTACCGTTAAAGAGGCACCCTGGGGTCTGGTCGCGCTCCTGCGGGAACACCTCGTTGGTGACCCCCTGCTCCACGTTGTAGGCTTCGCCTGCGAAGATCAAGAGCGACTTGTTCTGCGCCTTCCACCCGAATCGCGTGATCGTGCCGTCATTGGGGTTCCTATTCACGCGACCAGAAATACCAAAGAAGAGCTTTGTTAGCACATTGGAATTTTTATTTGCAAGAATCGTGGCTTCGTCGATGGCTTCGATCAGGCCCGTGCCGAACGTGGGCGTCGGAATACGGAAGACGAGATTGTCGTTTGCGGCCGCGGCGGTGAAGTCAGGCTGGGAAAGGGCACAGCCCGGCGCGTCGTCTCGACCGGCGATGGTGAACAGGGGGTGCACGCCGCCGTCGAGCGTGCCGTCCGGATTGTAGATGAACCGCGCTTCGCGGACAGGCCCGCCGTTTTTGATGAAGAAGGGGACAACATTGGTCGCGCCGTTTTTGCTGGCAGCATCAGTGTGAGGGTGGGTCGTATTCGTGAACGGACTCGATCCTCCCACAGCGGGTTGTTTATGACAGCCCGCGCAACTGTCCAGGTTGAACCTCGGTCCCAGACCAGGATCGTCACCTTGGACGTCCTGGACCTCGTTGAACGCGTCCAAACCGGCGTCGAAAAACGCCTGTTCGGAGTCGCTCAAGCCTGTAATCGGACCTCCAGCACCGCGGACGCCGTCGCGAACTCCCGGGTCCTTAGCGACGAAGATGGGAAAGAAAAAGAAATCGGCATGGAGACTGGTGGCCATGCCGAACAGCAGGAGCGATAGAACAAACAGCGCTCTCTTCAGTTTAGGAAACATAGGAACCTCCTCTCATGCCGGTCACGCACCGAATCAACTCGCTCTGGACCAGCGGATGACACACAACCCAACTTGGTTCTCTTAGGAACCAGTCGTGCCGTTCAGAGCCTCGTGAGAGGCCTCGTCCTGTAACTGAAACAAGTGATCTAGAATTCACTGAAAATAGTGATGTGAGGCAATATAGCGATCACCAGAAAGCGTGTCAATAAGCGGGTGGTCTATGCTACTTTTGTACTATAAGGAAGCGGGACAGATTGATTGTTCAGGAAATTAATCTGTCCCCTTGACCCAGCTAGAGGAGCTTTTCGAGGGACTCCCAGTCCGTGACAGGCTGGGAGCAGGTGAAGTTGTGGCAGACGTAGACGGTGGGCTTGCCGTTGATCGCGGTCTTCCCCTTAGCCGCGGCCGGCACGTAGGCTGAGCCGGCCCCGTCCACGAGCGCCAGCGTCTTGTTTGGCACGTATCGGCCCGCGATCTTTGCCAACAGGTCCTTCATCTGCGGCGTGTCCCGGTTGCCGACCAGCACGATCTCTTTCGGCTTGCTGAGATAGAAGTCCAGCGCGCACAGCATGGAGGCCAAGCCGAAGGGGTTCTGGTCCATGTGCACCCGGAACAGCCGCAGGGTCTGCTCGGCCTTGTCGAGGTAGGCCTGCTCGCCAGTGTAGAAGAACAGGCGCAGGAAGTTCATCGCCGCCACGGCGTTGCCTGATGGAATCGCCGAGTCCTCGCCCGTCTTCATTCGCTGGAGGAGCGGCTCGTGGTCCTTTCCCGTGAAGAAACAGCCCCAGTCTTGGGGATCCCAGAACTGCTCCACCATGGCGG
>VBOO01000261.1 GCA_005877505.1 Nitrospirota bacterium | reverse complement strand
TACACTGTGGGCTTGTTACCGTTCTTAAATGAGAATTGAACAAGGTAGTACCTCATTCTCGACTGCTTCAATCCCGTTTTCATATCCTTTACTGGAAAGGACAATTTCTTGAACGGACAGATGACAAAGCGCCAAATGGACTTCCCAAGCTGTTTGAGCGCCGCCACTATATGCTTTCCGAGAAACTCAATCACGATCTTTCTCACAGACTTCATTTGTAATCCGTCAGAAAACCTCTCGCAGGTTCAGTCCCCTCAGAAATGGACTCTGCCCCTACTTTTCCCTGCCCCACTTTTCCACTCATATCCAGCTCCGGCTTGACCGAGAAGGGATTGGGCGATTTTCATCTGATTTCGATAGCGTGTCAAGGAACTCCAAATGGTTGAAGACCCCCCTCACCCTCGCCCTCTCCCTCGAGGGGAGAGGGGAAATTGGGGGCCTCCCAAGAGAGGAATTAGCGCCCGTTGGTCTTCAGGATTTCCCGGACGCGCGTGAGATCAAGGGCCTCGGCCTTGTACCCGTCGCGGCCGATGAGCGTCGTGGCCGTCGTGAGCGCGTTGAGGATGGCCTCCTGCGTGGCCTCGACCGTCGCGGTAAACAGCGGGTTGAGGTGCATGTCCGCGAAGACAGTTATCGGGTAGGTGCGCTCTTGGGGGTAGTGGGGGATGACGTTGCCGGTGGAGAAGGCGAGGATGAAATCGCCGCTGCCGTGCCGGGCTGTGGAGCCGGTGCGCGCCAGGCCGAGCGCCGCGCGCTTGGCCAGGCGCTTCAGTTGCCGGGCGTCGAGCGGCGCGTCGGTCGCGATGATAATGATGATCGACCCATCGGGTCCCGGCGCGGAGGCCGTGCCCTCTCCGTACAGCTTCCCGACGGGGACGCCTCCCATCACCAGTTCCTCCCGCCGGCCGAAGTTGGCGTTGACGAGCACGCCGACGGTGTAGTCGCCCACCGTCTGCACGACCCGGGACGACGTCCCGATGCCGCTCTTGAAGCCGAAGGCCACCATGCCGGTCCCGGCGCCGACCGTGCCTTCCGCCACCGGCCCGTCGCTCGCGCTGTCCAGGGCCTTGATGACGTCGGCCTCCGAGACGTGGCGTCCCTGGATGTCGTTGAGCCGACTGTCGTCGCACTCGGCGATGACCGGCGTGAGGGTGTCGTCTCGGATGCCAATTCCGGGATACCGGCTGATCATCCAGCTCATGACGCCGTTGGCGACCCTCGGCAGGTTGAGCGTGTTGGTGAGGGCGATTGGGTATTCGAGAAAGCCGGACTCTTCCACCCAGGCGAGGCCCGTCATCTCGCCGGTCCCGTTCAGCACGAAGGCTCCCGCCGGGACTTTCTTGTGCCAGACATCCTCGCGGGGGATGACCACGGTGACGCCCGTGCGGACCGGGCCCTGCCCCGGCACGAGCTTGCCGTCTCCTCTGATCAGGGTCGTGTGGCCGACGCGAACGCCGGGCACGTCAGTGATGGCGTTGAGTTTGCCGGTGGGATAGACGCCGAGCTCAACCCCGAGGCTCCGCGCGCGCACGCGCGGCTCGTCCCCGGGCGGTGATGCAGCGCGCTGGGCCTCTGCTGCGACGGGCGCCCCAAGCGCGACCAGTAGCAGGAGCAGGAGTGGCAGGGCTCTTTGGAGACTGCCAGAGGATTCCTTTGGGCGGGCTCCTAAGATCAACGGCGCCCGCCGGCGAGCGGATAGCCGGCTTGCAGCCAGGCGTTCATGCTGCCGCGGATGTTGTAGACGTTCTTGTAACCCAGTTCGGTCAAGGTGTCGGCGGCGATGTTGCTTCGCTTCCCGGACTGGCAGTACACGACGATGTGATCGTCCAAGCTGGCGCCGATCTCCTTGTGACGCTTGGCAACCTCTCGGTATTCAATATTCACGTCGGTGCCGGGGATCGCCCCGGTGTCGTGCTCTTCGACGGTCCGCACGTCGACCAGGAAGAAGCCCTTCTCGCGAATGCTGGGAGCTTTGTCCAATGCGCTCTTCACTTCCTGCACGCTGAGCTGCCGGACGTGGGTAGCCGACGCCGGTCCGATCGCCACACCGGCCGCTACAATGACCAGCACACCCAGGTATGAGAGCCAACGAAGTTTCATGATGCACCTCCTTTTCAGAGGTTTTTGCAGAACAGGGCGACGCTGGCCGTGTAGCCGTGGAGGAAGTTGTTCCCGCCCACAGGGCCGATTTCGCCCATGGCGAAGAAGCCGCCGACCGGAATCCCTCCCAGCTTTTCACGCACGGCGGTGACGTCGTGGTGGGGGGTGCGGAAGAACCGCTCGCCACGCCCGTTGCAGCTGAACAGGAGCGCGCCGATTGGATCGCCCGCGTGTGTGTCTTGGCGTTCACCGGTGAGCAGCTCGCGCAGGTCTTCGCTGGCGGAGGCGCCGTCCCGGATCTGGAACTGCACGGTCTGCCCGACCCGGACGTAGTCGGCCACCGCCAAGCTGCCGGTTTTCTGGTCAACCCCGATCAGGTTGCGGATCAGGAAGTCCCCGCGATCGAACTGGTCCTTGTGCTCGTCGATGACGATCCCCAGGTGCAGCGCGCGCTCGGCCTGGCGCTGCTCGGCGGAGGAAAGCGAGGAGAAGACTTCACGCAGGCGGTCCAGTGCCGGTTTCCCGCCGAGCT
>VBOO01000263.1 GCA_005877505.1 Nitrospirota bacterium | reverse complement strand
ATGCCCAGGGTCTTCCCCATGAGCTCGACCCCGGCGATGGACGACCACTTGCCGTTGCGGATGTCACGGTCCATCTGCGGGATGCCGCGCAGCAGGGCGAACATGAGGCCGATCGTCAGCTCGGCCACCGCCGCATGGGTGACACCCGGCGTGAAGGTCACGGGAATGTGCCGCGCGGCGGCCACGTCCACGTCGATATTGTCCACGTGGGTGCCGAACTTGGAGATGACTTTGAGCGCGGTCGCCCGATCCAGCACCCGGTGCGTCACCGGATCATCCCCGACGATGACGGCCTCCATGCCGGCGACATAGGCCGCCATTTCGTCTTCCGTCAGGGTCCTGGGCCGGGGGTTGGCGACGATTTCGTACCCTGCCTGCTTCAAGATCGTCAGATGCTCACCCTCAAGATCCAGAAACGCCCTGGGGGTGACCAGTACGCGCGCGCCTGCCATGCCATTGCCTCCAAGCCAAACTTGCAGAAGTGGTCTGCTCTATGAGTCGGGATTCTACCATCGTTCGCGCACCACCACAACCAGATAATCATTTTCGTTCCGAAGCCCTGCCAGTTGTCTCACCGGCCCGGAATCGGCTATGGTACACGCCGCATGCTGCATCGGTTCATCCACCTGCTGCTCCTCCCGGTGTTGTCCGGAGCGCTGCTCGTCCTGAGTTTTCCAAAATACGACCTGGATGTCCTGGCCTGGATCGCCCTGGTCCCCCTCCTCATCGCCATTCGGCAGAAACCCCGCAAAACGGCATTCAAACAGGGCTGGCTGGCGGGCTTCGTGTTCTTCGTGGGAACCCTGTCCTGGGTGATCAACGCCATGCATCAGTACGGGAAGCTCCCCTTCCTTGTCAGCGTCCTCCTCATGCTGCTCCTGGCCGGGTACTGCGCCCTGTTCGTCGCGCTGTTCGCCGCCATCCTGGTCGCGCTCAAGGACCCGCGGGACGCGCTCCGGCCCTGGACCGCCGCGTGCCTATGGGTCACGCTGGAATGGCTGCGCGGCCACCTCTTCTCCGGGTTCCCCTGGGCGCTGCTCGGCTATAGCCAATACCATGCCCTCTCCGTCATTCAGATCGCGGACGTGACCGGTGTCTACGGCGTCTCGTTCCTCCTCGTGCTCGTGAACGTGCTGGCCGCCAGGCTCCTCGACGTGATTGGAGCGCGGGTCGGGCTCGGCGCCATACCGGTCCCCGCTCCCTGGGTCGCCGCCCCGCTGGCCGCGGCGCTCCTCGTCCTCGTCGTGGACTATGGGTATTGGCGCCTGGACCCACGCAACTACCCGGCGAACGAACACGCTCTTCGCATCGGCCTCGTCCAGCCCAACGTTGACCAGGCGCAGAAGTGGGACGCCGCCTTCCGCCGTGAGACGCTCGACCGGCACAAGAAAGTGACGAACCAGGTCGTGCGGGAAGTCGATCTGGTGGTCTGGCCGGAAGCGGCGACCCCGTTCTTCTTCGACTTGGAGACCGATTACCGCGAAGACCTGCTGCGGTTCGTGCGGGAGCGCGGCGTCCCGCTGCTCTTCGGCTCCCCGGCCGTGGACAGCCGATCAGACGGCGCTCTACGCCTGCTCAACAGCGCGTATCTGGTCAGCGGCGGCGGCATGGTGCTGGACCGGTACGACAAGACCCACCTGGTGCCGTTTGGCGAATACGTCCCGCTCAAGCCGATTCTCTTCTTCCTGAACAAGCTGGTCGTGGGCATCGGGGACTT